>NZ_CP036265.1:3998822-4218822 GCF_007743815.1 Alienimonas californiensis | reverse complement strand
TCAGCTTTATCAGAGCTGCGATCTAACCAACTGATCTACACGCCCGCGTCCTCGCCGAAGCGAGGACCCTGGGATCGCTCCCGGGGGCGGATTCTTGCGGAGAAGCCGCGGGGCGTCCAGTGTGCGACGCCCCGCAAGCGATCTTCGCCGACGAAACCGCCCGCAGGACACCGCACGACCCGCAGGGGTTCGCCTCCCCTCACCGTCCCCGACCTCCGGACCGGCCACGGCCGCAGCCCTTAGGACAGGAGGCGCTCAACGTCCTCGACGCTGAGTCCGCTGACGACGCTTTCCTCCTGGTTCAGCACGGCGTCCGCCAACTCGGTCTTTTTCTTCTGGAGCTCCGCGATCTTCTCCTCGATCGTGTCGCGGGCGATCAGGCGGTAGGCGAAGACCGGGCGCTCCTGGCCGACGCGGTGACTGCGGTCGATCGCCTGGGCCTCCACGGCGGGGTTCCACCAGGGGTCCAGCAGGAAGACGTAGTCGGCACTGGTGAGGTTCAGGCCGAGGCCGCCGGCCTTCAGGCTGATGAGGAACACGCCGAGCCCGTCGTCGTTCTGGAATCGTTCGACCCGCTCCCCGCGGTCGCGGGTGCGGCCGTCGAGGTATTCGTGGCGGATGCCCTCCTGTTCGAGCCGCTCCCGCACGAGGCCGAGGAAGCTGGTGAACTGACTGAAGACGAGGGCTTTGTGCCCCTCGTCGATCAGTTCCAGCAGCTTGGGAATGAGTGCCTCGACCTTCGCGGACTGGATCGACGCGTTGTCCTCCCCGAGCAAGGCCGGGTGGCAGGCGGCCTGGCGGAGGCGGAGCAGCGCTTCGAGCACGTGCATCCGCGTCTTGCCGAGGCCCTGCTCCTTGACGCTGCCCAGCAGGCTCTGCCGGTAGTGGTCCCGCAGTTCCTCGTAGAGCCGACGCTGTTCGCCCTCCAGTTCGACGGAGAGAGTCATTTCGGTCTTGGCGGGCAGGTCGGTGGCGACCTCCGCCTTGGTGCGGCGGAGCACGAACGGGCCGATGCCCTTGGCCAGCAGGTCGCGGGCCTGCTTGTCCTCAGGGTCGGCGGCGTAGCGGCGGAACAGCGAACTGCGTCCGAGCATGCCCGGGTTCAGGAACTCGAAAATGCTCCACAGGTCGCCGACGTGGTTCTCGATCGGCGTGCCGGAGAGCGCCAGCCGGTGCCGGGCCTTGAGCAGCCGAGCCGCCTTGGAGACCTGCGAGGAGGCGTTCTTGATCGTCTGGGCCTCGTCCAGCACGACGTAATCGAAGGGCTGCTTTTTCAGGTCCATCACGTCCCGGCGGAGCGTGCCGTAGGTGGTGAGGATCAGATCGAGCTTGGAAAACTCGTCCCGCAGGCGGTGGCGGTCCGGGCCGGTGTATTCGACGACCGTCAGCTCCGGGGTGAAGCGCTCAGCCTCGCTGGCCCAGTTGAACAGCAGCGAACGCGGCACGACGACCAGCGACGGCAGATGATCGCCGCCCTCGTCCGCCCGCCGCTTGCGGCCCTGGAGCAGGGCCAGCAGTTGGACGGTCTTGCCGAGGCCCATGTCGTCCGCGAGGCAACCGCCGAGGTTGGTGTCCTGTAGGAACCGCATCCAGCCGAGGCCGTTCTGCTGGTACTCCCGGAGGACGCCCTCGAAGCCCTCGGGCTCCTCTGCCGGCTCCACGCCGGTGAGGCCGCGGAGGCGTTCGCGGAGTGCGGTGAACTGCTCGTCGTACTCCACCTCCTCCTGAGCGCCCAGCAGGGTATCCAGCAGGACGGCTTGGTTGGCGGTGAACTTGAGATGATCCTCCTCCTCACTGCCGAGCCCGGCGAGCAGGCCGAGCTGCTCCGCCCAGGCCGCCGGCAGGATGCCGAGAGAGCCGTCGGAGAGCCGGACCGCGTCGTCGCCGCGTGCCAACGCCGCAAGCAGGTCCGGCAAAGCGATCGTGGCGTCGCCGAAGGTGACGTCGCCCCGCAGCTCGAACCAGTCGATGCCGCTTTTGACCTGGAACTTCAGCTCGCCGGCCTGCCGGACCGGCTTGTCGTCGGCGCGGATCAGCCAGCCGGCGTCGGTGAGGCCGCGGACGGCGCCGCCGAGGTCGCCGATGGCGATTTCCACGTCCACGCCGCCGGCCGATTTACTGGCGAGGCGGCGGAAGCCGACGTCGCGGAGCTGGTCCCACGCGGCGGCCTCGGCGTCGAGGTCCCGCAGCAGGCACTTGCGGGCCTCGCTGTTGACAATCGCCCAGCGGGGATCGCCGCCAGCGATCGGTTCGCCGTCGTAGCGGAACCGCACCGCCCCGGTCGCCCGGTCCGGCAGACGTCCGCCGGCGGTGGAGCCGCTGGAAATCCGCAATTCGCGGCCCGGCTCGACTCGCACCTCTTCTAGGCGCTGGTCGTCCGGCAGTTCGAGGCGGGGGAGCACCGGCAGGCGGAACAGCATTTCGACCGCCTCGTGCGCCTCCTCCTTCGGGATGACGATGCCGTCCGACTGGCCGATGCGCTCGGCGAGGTCGTAGGCGCCGAAGTCGATCACCGGGCTGAGGACGTTGTCCAACAGCACCAAGCCGCCAGGCAGCATCAGGTCGGCGTCTTCGGCCCTGCGGATGGCGTCCGGCCGCGTCAGTTCGACCGCGAGCCGCAGGGAGACGGGACCGCTCTCCTCTTCCGGTTCCTGTTCCGGCTCCACGACTTCAAGTGCTTCATCCGACTCATCGGACTCCTCATTGTCTCCCGCGGCGGAGTCCTCCGCCGCCGTGGACTTCCGACGTGACTCTTTCGGGGAGACTTCCCGCAGGGCCGCGGTGAGCTCCCACGGCTCGTCGCCGTCCCAACTCAGGCACCCAGCCTTTTCGCCGGCGTCGAGGATGCGGGCGTTGCCGGTGCCGCACATCAGCGGGAGCAGGCGCTCGGCGAGTTCGTGGGCGAGGTGAAAGCGGAAGACGCCGGTCTCCTTGCCGTCCTTGGCGTCCCGCTCGGCGACGCCGCCGAACAGGTAGGCGAGGACGGTGCGGTCCTCCTCCCGTTCGATGGTGTCGAGATCGCCGGGGCGGACGCGGAGGGCCTTCAGCTTGCCCCACTGGCCGCTGGCCCGGCGCTGCCGCTGCGAGACCTGAATGACGATCCGCCGCTCCTTGCGGCTGGCGGGCAGGTCCAACTCGTAGAAGATCTGGCGTTCGGCGCTGCTGCCTTTGCGGGGGGCGGCGACCTCCGCGGCGACGCCGGCGAGGGCCCGCTCCCAGGAGCGAGCCTTCTCCTGCGGCGCGGTGGCCCGCCTCAGCGTGGCGACGCCGCCCTCGTCCTCCTCTTCCTCCGGTTCGTCCCCCAGCAGACCGCGGGCCGGGGCCGCATACGAGCGGGAGCCGGGGCCGACGGCGTAGTCCTCGTCGTCGCCGTCGTCGAAGTCCCAGGCGGAGCCGAAGTTGGAGGTGGCCGGGTCCTCGGCGGCGAAGGGGGGCACTTCCCCGCCCCGCACCGGGCCGGTGAGCAGCTTGTCGCGGTCGGCCAGCAGGACGGCGCCCCACAGGTGCTTGCAGACGCCCAGTTTTCCGGACTGCGGACAGGTGCAGCTCATCCGCAGCGAGCCGCCGGTGCGGTCGAGATCGCAGGTGAACTCCCCCGCCTTCTCCTGCACCGCCGCGACGAGCTTGTCCGGCGTGAGCGCCAGTTGGGTGACGCGGTCGGCGTCGAGATACCCGGCGCCGCGGAACCGCAAGTCGGCCCGGAACTGTTTTTGGAGCGAATCGGCCAGCGTCATGAGCGGTGGTGACGCCCCGCCGCCGCCCCGCGGACGCCCCGATGCGGGGGCCGGATGGGGGCGGGCGGACCGGGGCCGTGTGTCTTCCGTGAGTGGGGCGCCCGGGCGAACCGGGAGATCGGTCGTCGCCGCGAAACGACTTCGCGGCGCAGTCGGGCATGGTCCGGGCGGCGGGTCGACCCGTCAAGGTGCCCCGCCCCGAGGCGCCGCCCCATGACGCCCCGCCGAGGTCCCCGAAGCCAGACGCCTGCGGTAGGATCGGCGCCGTGACCGACTTCGCCCCCCCCGCTCCGCCGCCGACCCTGCCGACCGCCTCCGTGGCTGGCCGCGTCGCCGATCTGATTCCCGCCGCCGACGTCGCCGGCAAGCGGGTCCTGCTGATCGTCCCCGATCACACCCGCACCGCCCCGCTGCCGCTCCTGTTCCCCGCGGTGCACGACCGGCTGAAGGACGCCGGGGCGAAGGGGCTGGACGTGATGGTCGCCCTCGGCACGCACCCGCCGATGCCGCAGGCCCGCATCGAAAAGCTGCTCGGCATCGACCCGGCCACCCGCGAGGACCGCTTCCCCGGCGTCGCCCTGCTCAACCACGAGTGGGACAACCCGGACGCCCTCATGGGGCTGGGCGATCTGCCCTGCCCCGAGGCGGCCGAACTCTCCCAGGGCACCCTGCCGGAGAGCGTTCCGGTGACGATCAACGCCCGGGTGACGGACTACGACCTGCTGCTGGTCCTCGGCCCGGTCTTCCCGCACGAGGTCGTGGGCTTCAGCGGGGGGAACAAGTACTTCTTCCCCGGCATCAGCGGCCCGGAACTGCTGAACTACTTTCACTGGCTCGGGGCGATCGTTACGAACGCCGGGATCATTGGCGTGCCGGACACCCCCGTCCGCCGGGTGGTGGACTCCGCGGCAAAGCTGATCCCGGTCGAACGGCGGGCACTGACGTTCGTCGTCGATCCGAAAGCGGACCTGTACGGCCTGTACTACGGCACGCCGGAGTCGGCGTGGCGGGAGGCGTCGCAGATGTCGGAGCGGGTGCACATCACCCGCAAACCGAAGCCGTTTCACACGGTGCTGAGCTGCGCCCCGCCGATGTACGACGAGCTGTGGGTCGCCGGAAAGTGCATGTACAAGATGGAGCCGGTCGTTGCCGACGGGGGGGAACTGATCATCTACGCCCCGCACCTGTCCGAGGTGAGCGAGACCCACGGCGAGGCGATTCGCCGCGTCGGCTACCACGTGCGGGACTACTTCCTGAAGCAGTGGGACAAGTTCAAGCACGAACCCTGGGGCACATTGGCCCACAGCACCCACGTCCGCGGCGGGGGCACGTTCGAGGACGGCGTGGAGCAGCCCCGGGTCAAGGTGACGCTCGCCTCGCAGATCCCGCCGGAGGAGTGCGCGGTTCTGAATCTCGGCTACCGCGACCCGGCGACGATCAACGTCGAGGACTACGCCGACCGGGAGGACGAGGGCGTCTTGCTGGTCCGTAAGGCGGGGGAGATGCTGTACCGGCTGGAGAACGAGTGATGCCGGGCGTCGAGGTTTGGCTGCTGGCCGTGCCGGTCGCCGGCCTGCTCCTGCATCGCGCCTCCGCCCGCCGCGTCGTCTGCCCGTCCTGCGGCGGCCGCCGGTGCTCCTCCGCCGCGGTCGTGCACCTCGTCGCCGGGAGCCAGGGAGCCCGGACGACTTCCCACCGGCGTTCAGCCTGCGGATGCGATTTCGTGCTGATCGGCGGCGACCCCGCCCGCCCGCATATCGCCGCAACACGGTTGCCTGCAAACCGATGAGCCGGCGGGCGACGATCCTCGCCGCCACGGACGAGCCCGACGAAGTCCGCACCGCCGAGAAATGGCTCCGCGAAAACCGCTCCCGGCTCACCTACGTCTCGGAGCAGCAGGGGTGCGGGTGCTGCATCCTGATGTGGGATGTCGAGGGACCGGACGAAGTCGTCGCCACCCTGCCTGAATCAGTGACGGCCGCCAGCGAATGGAGCCGCGTGAAACGGGGCCGGGCTTAGCGTAGCTTGCCCGCATGTCCGATCTGCAAGAACGCCTCGATTTCGCCAACCAGGCTGCGCTCGATGTGCAGCCGTTTATTCTGGAGCACTTCCAGAACCCGGACCTCGAAGTCATCCGCAAAGGCGACGACAGCCCCGTCACCGTCGCCGACAAAGGCGCTGAGGAACGCATCCGCGACGCCATCGCCGCGAAGTTTCCGGACGACGGCATCCTCGGCGAGGAGTTCGAGGAGGTGCCCGGATCGAACAGCTACCGCTGGGTGCTGGACCCGATCGACGGCACCAAGCCGTTCGTCCGCGGCGTGCCGCTGTTCGGGACGCTGATCGGGCTGGAACGGGACGGCCGCTGCGTGCTGGGCGTCTCGCGGTTCCCGGGGCTGAACGAAGTCGTCTACGGCGCCGAGGGGCTGGGCGCCTGGTGGGTTCGGAACGACGGTTCGAAGCGGCGGGCGAAGGTGTCCGCGGTCGATTTGCCGGACGCCGCGTTGCTCTGCACCGCCAACCCGCGGCGGTGGGAGGACCGCGGCATGAAGCCGGCGTTCGAGAGTTTCAACAAGGACTACCGCCTGACCCGCACCTGGGCGGACTGCTACGGCCACATGCTGGTCGCGACCGGCCGGGCCGAGGTGATGATCGACCCGATCATGAGCCTCTGGGACGCCGCCGCCCTGCTGCCGATCGTCAAGGAAGCCGGCGGGACGTTCGTCACCTGGTACGGCGAGGAACGGGCCGACGGCGGCGACGGCATCAGCGTCAACGCGGCCCTGAAGGACGACGTCCTCCGCCGCCTGGCGTAGGGCGAGCGAGGGGGCGACAGGCGAGCGGGGGGCGTCAGCCCCCTGAGGGCGTACACGGATTCGCTCAGGGGACAGACGCCCCCCGCTCGGCTACCGCACGACGATCGCCCCGCTGCGCTCCACCGTGCGTACGGGGTCGTCGCCAAATTCGCGGTTGGCTTGGCCCTCAACCATGACCCGCTCCCCGGTCTCCGGGGAGACGGCCATCCAAGGTCCGGCCTCGCGGGGCAGGTCCGCCACCCGTTGCGGCACGCCGACGCGGTTCACCTCAATCAGATCGCTGTCGATCGCCGTGGCGTACAGGCAGACGCCCAGCAGCGAGTAGCAGGCGACCGTGGCGGACGGGTAATCGCCGGCCCATTTGATCGCCGTGCCGGCCGACTTTTTGAGCCGCGGCCGCAGGCCGCGCCAGTCGACGCTGCACCATTCGTCCAGCATCAGGTGGGAGGCGAATCCGGTCATGACGGCGGTCGCCATCAGCAGACGGATGCCCGGCTCGGGGCTCTTGTAGGCCAGATAGGTCAGCAGCCCGCTGATCATCATCGCCGGCAGGCTGTGAAACATCCCCCGGTGCACCGTGGTCTTGCGCAGCAGCCAGCCGCCGCCGTACCGCACGAGGAGGTAGGTGAGGATGCCCAGCCCGACGATCGCGTCGAAGCTGCGGGCGACCTCCGCGAACCGCCGGACGAGCACGAAGGGCACCGCGGCGCCCAGCAGCGCCGTGAGTTCCTGAATCGGCCGGCCGCGGTCGCTGTCGAGGTCCGGCAGCGCCCCGCCGACGCCGACCAGGGTGAAGGCCACGCCGGCCTGCACCCCGTCAATGGGGGTGGCGACCCACATCCCCGCGGCCAGTGCGGCGCCGCAGGTCCCGCTGACGGCGACGTGTTCGCGGAACATGCCCACGGGCGGCGGACTCCAGCGATTCGGGGAAGGGGCGGCGTCTCCGTACTTATCGGCCGCGCAGAACCGTCCCCGCCGGTCGAACCGCTTCCGCCAGTCGAATCCTCACAGCCCGTCGCCGAAGGCTCCCGCCGGCTCGTTCCGCCGGGCCGCCCGCAGCGGACTGCGAACCGGCGGCCGGCCCGTCCGGCCGATCGCGGCGTCGTCGATCCGGCGGGTGACGCCCGGCACGTTCGGCAGCGACCGCGGCACTGATTCGGCTCGGCTCAGCGTGTGCGGGGGGAACGATTCGCCGATGTCGCACTCGTCGTACCGGCAGACGTAGTCCGGCGAGGTCGCCAGCACCCGCTCCCGCTCCCAGGCGGCGACGACGCAGGTCTCCAACTCCGACCGGCA
Organism: Alienimonas californiensis; assembly: GCF_007743815.1. Taxonomy (GTDB): domain Bacteria; phylum Planctomycetota; class Planctomycetia; order Planctomycetales; family Planctomycetaceae; genus Alienimonas; species Alienimonas californiensis. The sequence goes on along the minus strand of NZ_CP036265.1, from coordinate 4,210,976 downwards.
GGCCGCGTTGATGGGGTGAGCGATGTCCGCGTACAGCTTCGGCCGGGCGTCCGCGGCGGCGGCCTCCTCGGCGTCGTTGCGTGCCGCTCCGCAGTCCCCGCAATAGTTCGCCCGCAACGGGTTCTTCCCGCCGCAGGCCTCGCAGCGGGCGGTGATCTTGCGGCTGGGCATGGCGACGAACGCCCCCTGCTCCCCGCGGATCAGCTTCAGGTCCCGCACCACGAAGCACCCGTCGAGGGTGATCGAGCAGAAGGCGAGCAGTCGACCGGCCTCCCCGCCGGCGGCGTCGGCGCCGGGGGCGAGTTTCACGCGGACGTCGGTGATCTTCACGGCAACGGCTGTCGAGGAGGGGCAATCGGGGTGAGGAACACTTGGGCGAGTCTTCAGACCGCCAGCGGCACGGCGGCGACCGGGCCGGGGCGGAGGCGACGCAGCGCCGCGGCGGCGGACCGGGCGGACGCGGCGGAGCGGCAGAGGGCGAACCGGCTCGTCCCGCTGCCCGACAGGCAGGACCGCTCGAACCCGAGCGAGGCGAACGCGTCCCGCTCTGCGGCGAGGGTCGGCTCCAGCTCCGTCGCCGGGCCGTCGAGATCGTTGGTCGTCGCCGCGGCGAGCGCGGAGCCGGCGGCGGCGTACGCCCCCGCCGCCCGGGAGGTGGCCTGAGCGGAGGTCCGACCGCCCCAGGCGGCGAACACCGCGGCGGTGGACAGGCCGATCGGCGGCTTGGCGAGCGCCGCCCACCGCGGCGGACCGGGGTTCAGCGGTTCCACGCGTTCGCCCCGGCCCCGCACCACGCCGGCGGGCGATCCGCAGAGGAAGAACGGCACGTCGCTGCCGATCGTCGCGCCTAATTCGGACAGTTCCGCCCGGGACAGCCCGCAGTCCCACAGTTCGTTCAGCCCCAGCAGGGTCGCCGCCGCGTCGCTGGACCCGCCGCCGAGCCCGGCTTCGTGGGGAATGCGTTTGTGCAGCGTGATCGCGGCGCCCGGGTCGCGGCCGATGGCCGCCGACAGGGCCGTCGCCGCCCGCGTGACGAGGTTGCGTTCGTCGCAGGGCACGCCGGCGGCGCCGGTGACGGCGAGGGCGAACCGTTCCGCCGGGGCGAAGGTCAGCGTGTCGTACCAGCCGACGGTGACCATCAGCGATTCCAGCTCATGGAACCCGTCCGCCCGCTTGCCGAGCACGTCCAGCGTGAGGTTCAGCTTGGCCGGGGCGTGAATCGTCAACGCCGGGGCGGCCGGGTCCGCGTTCGAGCGACGGCAGTGTCGAAGAGTCCGCATGATCCTGTCGCCGCCGGTCCGTCGGATTCGGGACGGTAGGTCCGCCGGGCGGGATCGGTCAACGGCGGGACGGCGGCGTGAGACCGGGCCGCGGGCGGTTCGCCCCGATGCCGTGGCGGCGGTCCGCCGGCTGGCGGGGTCCGAGACCCCGCGTCACACTCCGTCGTCCGCCTTCCGCCCGAGCGTTTTTCGATGCAGCGTCGCACTTTTCTGGCCGGCTCCGCCGCCGCCCTCGCCGCCGCCTCAACGCTGCGGGCCGCCCCGCCCGCCGCCGTCACCGAGTTCCCGGAGGACGCCGCCCGCTACCGCAAGGCGGTGAAGCTGTCCATGATCAGCGGCGAAGGCTCGCTGGAGGAGAAGTTCGCGATCGCCAAGGCGGCCGGGTTCGCGGGAATCGAGATCGACAGCTCCGCCCGCGACGTGTCGGCGTTGCTGGCCGCCCGTGACGCCGTCGGGTTGCCGATCCACGGCGTGGTGTACGGCGACAGTTGGAAGGATCGCTTCTCCGCGGCGGACGCCGCCGTGCGGGCCCGGGCCGTCGCCGGGCTCCAGCAGGCGTTGCGAGACTGCGAACAACTCGGCGGCTCCTCGGTGCTGGTGATCCCCGGTGTGGTCGACGAGGACACCGGCTACGCCGACGCCTACGCCCGCGCCGAACTGGAGATCGCCAAAGCCCTGCCCGTGGCGGAGGAGACCGGCGTCGACGTGCTGTTCGAGAACGTCTGGAACAACTTCCTGCTCAGCCCGTTGGAGTTCGCCCGGTTCATCGACGGCTTCGACTCCCCGGCCGTCGGCGCGTATTTCGACGTCGGCAACGTGGTCCGCATCGGCTGGCCGGAACAGTGGATCGCCGTGTTGGGCGACCGCATCCGCAAGCTGGACGTGAAGGAATACAGCCGCAAGCTCCAGCAGAGCGACGGCCTCTACAAAGGTTTCGGCGTGGAACTGGGCGAGGGCAGCGTCGACTGGGACGCCGTGCGGGCGGCGCTGGAGACGATCGGCTATCGCGGCTGGGCGACCGCGGAGGTCCGCGGCGGCGATCTCGACCGCCTCACCGACGTGGCGAACCGCATGAACGCCGTCCTCGGCCTGGAAAGCGCCTGACAGGCGAGCGGGGGGCGTTCGCCCCCCGTGTTCTCACGACGCCACGACACCAAAACAGCGTCCCGGACCCTCCCAAGGTCCGGGACGCTGCGGTTCCGATCGACGACGGCACGGGGGGCGAACGCCCCCTCGCTCGCCGGCGTTAGCTCAGCACGTTGGTGACGCCCGGGGTGGGCACCTCGTAGGCGCCGTCTTCGCCAGGCAGGACCGGCGGTTTGGCGTCCCAGGAGAGTTCCTGGTCGTACGGGAACAGCTGGCGGCCGTTCTTGAGGGCGTCGTCCATCGTCAGTTCCTTGCCGGAGTAGCAGGCCATCCGGCCGAGGATCGCCGTCATCGTGGACATGCCGCCGTAGTAGCCCTCGTTGTAGTCGTTGCCGTCCCGCATGGCGGCCTGGAGGTCGATGTGCTCCTGGACGTAGGGGCTCTTGTCGTTGCGGCCGCGGTAGGCCCAGTCGATTTTCTCCGCGTAGGAGCCGTCGTCCTTCTTCTCCATGTGATAGATGCGGGTCCGGCCCTGCGTGCTGACGTTGCCCTTGGTGCCGTGGGCGATCTCGGAAACGCTGTTCCAGCAACCGGGCTGGTGCCGGCCTTCGGAGATCATCTGCGTGCCGTCGGCGTATTCGTACTGGCAGGCGGTGTGATCGAAGATGTTGCCGTACTTCTTGTCGGTCCGGACCTCGCGTCCGCCCATGCCGCGGCAGACGACGGGGAAGACGGGGTCGCTGCCGTTGGCCTTGATGCCGGCCCACCAGTTGCCGACGTCCAGGTTGTGGATGTGCTGCTCGACGATCTGGTCGCCGCAGAGCCAACAGTAGTAGTACCAGTTGCGCATCTGGTACTCCATTTCGCCGGAGACCTGGTCCCGCGACTTGCGGGGATCCCAGACGCCGCCGCCGTTCCAGTACACCTTCATGGCGATGATGTCGCCGATCGCCCCGTCGCGAATCTGGTCCGCGATGGCGAGGTAGTTGCCCTGGTGGTGGCGCTGGAGACCGACGCCGACCTTCAGGCTCTTTTCCTTGGACTTCTCAACCGCGGCGAGGAACTTGCGAACGCCCGGGGCGTCCGTGGCGACGGGCTTTTCGCAGAAGATGTGGACGCCCTTCTCCACCGCGGCGGCGAAGTGATCCGGCCGGAAGCCCGGGGGCGTGGCGATGATCACGTAGTCGAGGTCGTGCTCCAGCACCTTCTTGTAGGCGTCGAAGCCCACGTACCGGGCGTCTTCCGGCACGTCGATCTGCTCGCCGAACTGCCGCTTCAGGGCGTCGTGCTTGCCCTTGACGTGATCCTCGAAGACGTCGGCCATCGCGACGAGCTTCACCGGCGAGGTGCCGGCTTCGCGGGCCGCGTTGATCGCGTCGCCGACGGCGCCGCTGCCCCGCCCGCCGCAACCGATCACGCCGACGCGGATCACGTCTTCCTGGTGGGCGGCCCGCAGCTTGGCGGCCGGCGCCGCGGCGGCGGTGAGCGACGCGGCGGCACTGGCGGCGGCGGTCGTTTTCAGAAAGGAACGACGGGGGGTCGACATAAGAAGATTCCGAAGGAACGGGCGAACAGGGCGAGCGTAACGAGGAGGCGCCGGCCGTCGCAAATGCGTCGGCCGATGCGTCCGAAGCGACGAGGGCTTAGTCGTCGATAAAGCCTTCACGCAGACCCCATTCCGGCACGTCCTCGGGCCGCGGGATCAGTTGCTGGGCGAGCTTTTCCTCCTCGGTCGGTTCGTGCAGCGGCCGCATGACGCGGAAGCCGACGTGCGTGGAGTTCGTCATCCACCAGATCGACTGCGGAATCTGCGGGTCGTCGCTCTTCCAGTCGTTGGTGCTGGGCATCCGGGCGGCCGACCGCAGTTCCTCCGGGTACTGATCCCAGGAACCCCCGCGGACGGTGCGGGGGTAGATCGTCTTGGGAATGTTGTACGGATCCTTCGTCACCTTGTCGGCGGGGAAGGTGGCGTAGAAGTTCGGGTCGTACTGGTCCAGCGTCCATTCGTTGACGTTGCCGTGCATGTCGTACAGGCCGAAGGCGTTCGGCTTCTTCATGCCGACCGGGTGGTAGGTCCACTCCGCGTTGTCGTCGCTCCACGCGTACTCGTCGAGCTTTTCGGCGTCGTCGCCGAAGTGGTAGGCGGTCTGGCTGCCGGCCCGGGCGGCGAACTCCCACTCGGCTTCGGTCGGCAGGCGGTAGAAGTGGCCGGTCTTTTCGGAGAGCCACTTGCAGTACATCTTCGCCGACAGGTGCGTCATGCAGATCGCCGGGAAGCCGTCGTGGCCCATGTCGAAGGTCATGTCCGTGTAGGCCTTGGTTGGGCGGGTGACGGCGTCGGCCTTCAGGTCGTACTGGCTGGGCTTGATCCCGGCGAGCTTGCGGCGCTGTTCGTCCCGCTTGAGCAGGAAGACCTCGTACTCGTCCCAGGTCACCTCTTTATCCGCCATCCAGAACGGACTGACGGAGACCCGCCGCTGCGGCCCCTCGCCCTCGCCGCGGCCCTCCTCGTCCTCCGGCGAGCCGATGGTGAACTCGCCGCCGGGGATCGGGACCATCTTAAAGGTGAGGTCGGTGCCGCCGATCTCCTCGGTGTAAGCCTTCATCTCCGCCGCGGTCTGGGCGTACTCGCCCGGCTCCGCGGTCTTGGGCATGTCCGCGACGACCGGGGGGGCGCCGTCCCCCGTTTCCTCCTGAGCCACCGCGACGGCGCCCTGACTGAGGGCGTACGATGCAGCGAGCAATCCAAAAGCGAGCGGACGCATGGGCAGTTTCATTCTGACGGCGGTCGTGGCGGCAGGGCTGATCGAGGAACCGGCGGGCGAGGCCACGGCCCCGACCTGGAGCCGGGTGCGTGTGGAGCAGGTCCAGATGGGCTCGCCGTTTGTGTTCACATGCTACGCACGGTCCGAAGGGGCCGCAAAGAACGCCTGCCGCGACGCCGGCCGCAGCGTCAAGGAACTGACCGCCGCCCTGTCCGACTATCATGACGCGAGCGAACTGAACCGATTGTGCGACAATTACGTCGCAGGTACGCCGGTTCCAGCCTCATCTGACCTGCGGCGGGCGCTCTCGCGGGCGCGGGAGGTCTCCGCGGCGTCCGGCGGGGCGTTCGACGTGACGGTCGGTCCGCTGGTGAAGCGGTGGCGCCGGGTCCGCCGCACCGGCGAACTGCCCCCGCCGGAGGAACTGGCGGCCCTGCGGGAGCGGGTCGACTGGCAGGCGGTGACGGTCGACAACGCAGCCGGCACGGTCACGATCCACAAGCCCGGCGTGCGGCTGGACCTCGGCGGGATCGCTAAGGGCTACGCCGCCGACGAGGCCGGCCGCGTGCTGCGGGAACAGGGGATCACGCGGTTCCTGATCGACGCCGGCGGCGATCTGCTCGCCGGCGATCCGCCCCCCGGCGAAGCGGGTTGGGCGATCGGCCTGCCGGACCCGCGGGACGCCGACGCCCCGCCGACGGAGTTCCTCACGCTCGCCCACGCTGCCGTCGCCACCAGCGGCGACGCCTTCAAGCACACGGAAATCGACGGCGTCCGCTATTCGCACCTCGTCGACCCCCGCACCGGCTTGGGCCTGACCGACCGCTCCACCGTGACCGTGATCGGCCCGAACGGCATGACGGCGGACGCGTACGCCTCCGCCGTCAGCGTGCTGGGGCCAGAAGCCGGCGTCGCTCTGCTGAACCGCACGCCCAACGTGGAGGGGCGTGCGACGAACGAGGCGGGGACGACGGACTCTCACGCGTTCCCCCTGTCACTGGGAGACCCCGGCCGTCGCCGATAGGCGGCGCGCACGCGGTTGACTAAACTCACGCCGTGTCCCTCCTCCACCCCGGACTGCTCGCCCTGCTGGGCCTCGCCGCGGTGCCGGTGGCGCTGCACTTTCTGCTCAAGCCGAAGCCGAAGAAGTTCCCCTTCCCGGCCCTGCGGCTGATCCGCGATCGGCGGAAGTCGAACAGTCGCCGGCTCAAACTGCGGCATCTCTGGCTCCTGCTGCTCCGGGTTCTGGCGATCGTGTTGCTGGTACTCGCCGTGGTGCGGCCGAGCCTGCCGGCGGCGAACTACAGCTTCACCACCGCGGAGTGGATCACGCTGGCGGCCGTCGTCGCTGCGGTTCTGATTGCCTATCAGATCCTGCTGGCCCGCTGGCGGTCCCAGCAGCGGCGGGGGGATCTGGCCCGGCACGATCTGCTGTACCGCCGCACGCTGTTGCGGGCGGGCTCCACCGCGGGGGCGTTCCTGCTGGCCGCGTTGCTGGTGCTCTGGCCGTACGGCCGGCGGGTCGCCGCGGAGGTGCGGGCCCCCGTGCAGGCGGTGACGGAAGATCAGCCGGTCGCCGCGGTGTTCCTCTTCGACACCTCTTCCAGCATGGGGCTGGTGCGAGCCGGGGAGAACCGTTTGGAAGCGGCCCTGGACCTCGCCGCGGAACACGCCGACGGCTTCCCCCCCGGCAGCAAGCTGGCGGTCATGACGACCGCCCCCGGCGAGGCCCCGCGCTTCGCCCCGGATCTGTTCGGAGCGAAGACCCGCATGCAGCAGCTTGAGGTCCGCCCCGTGACCGTGCCGCTGGACGGCCGCCTCGCCGCCGCGATCGACCTGCACGAACGCGATCGGCAGCAGGTCGCCGCTGAGCTGGGATTGGGCGACCCGTCTGCCGACAACGAGGACGCCGACGCCTACGTCCGGGCCGTTTACGTCTTCACCGATCTGGCCCGCAGCGCCTGGGGACCGGGCGGACGCAGTGAGTTGGCGAACACGCTGGCCGCCCGGGAGCGGGTGCAGGCCTTCCTGGTGGACGTGGGGGTCGAGGGGCCGGAGAACGTCGCGCTCGGCGTGCCCCGCCCGTCGCGGCAGAGCGGCCCGGTCGGCGGCACGGTCACGGTGCGGGCCGGCGTCTCCCGGGCTCCGCTCTTTGCCGATTCCGACGGGCAGATCGAGGACCGCGGTCCGCTCCCGATCGAGGTCGAACTGCGAACCGGCGGCGTCGGCGAGGAGTTGGCGGCTCGCGGGCGGCAGTCGGTCACCCTGCCGCCGGGCGGGGCGGCGGAGGTGTCGTTCTCCGTGCCGATCGACGCTGCCGGGGCGGTCGAGGGGGAACTCGCTCTGACCGGCTCCGACCCGCTGGCCTTCGACGACCGCCGCACCTTCACGATCCGGGCCGAAAGCCCCCTGAGGGTGGCGGTGGTGTCGGATCGTCTGTCGGACGCCCGGGCGTTCAGCGAGGCTCTCGCCCCCAGCCTGCTGCCGGCAGACCGCAAGCCCGCCGTCGTCACGACCGTCCGCACCGGCGACTTGGCGGCGTTGGACACGGCTGCCTTCGACGTGATCTACCTGTTGAACGCCCGTGCGCCGGACGCCGCGGGCATGGCGAAGCTCGGCGCCTTCGCCAAGGCCGGCGGGGGTCTGGGGGTCGTGCTGGGCAGCGGGGCGGACGTGCTGGCCTATAACGTCGGCCCGGCGGCGGAGTGGATGCCGGCGGAGCTGGTCGGTCCGCTCGGCTTCGGCGTGCCGGAGCGGATGATCGTTTCCGACCCGAACCATCCGGTCTTCGCCCCGTTCGATCCGCTGGGCGGGACCGGGGCGCTAGAGAGCCGGGACGTGCGGCGGTACTTCGTCGTGGAACCGAAGCCGGAGGTCGCCGTGCCCGCCGTTCTCACCGACCCGCAAAAGCGCCCGCCGGCCCTGCTGACCCACAGCGTGGGCGCCGGCCGTGTCGCGCTGTTCACCACGGCGTTGATCGTCGACGACGGGGACTGGAGCGACCTGCCGGACGCCGGCTGGAGCTACCTGGCCTTCGTGAAGTTCCTCACCCGGCACCTCAGCGGCCGGAGCGAACAGCAGTTCAACTTCCGCGCCGCCGATACGTTGGTCGTCCCGGTCACCGGCACGGACGCGGCGGAGGGCGGGGCCGACGTGCCGGCGGTGCTGCGGCGGCCGGACCTGTCCCAGCGGCGGTTGTCCATCCCCGCGGACGCCGACCAGGTCGCCGTCACCGGCGCCGACGCCCCCGGGCGGTACTCCATCGCCCGCCCGCAGGCCCCCGACGGCCCCACCGCCCAAGGCCGCAACGCCGCCGGCCCCGCCCTGCTGGGCGCCTTCAGCGTGAACCTGCCGGAGGAGGAGAGCGACCTGACCGCGATCACCACGGACGAACTCGACGCCCGCCTCGGCGAGGGCCGCTACACGCTCAGCCGCACCGCGGAGGAGCTGGACCTCACCACCGTCCGCGGCCGGCTGGGCGAGGAGATGTTCCCCTATTTGCTCGCCCTGTTGATGGCCGTGTTCGCCGGGGAGCTGATCGTGGGTAATCGCTTCTACGAAAGTGAACAATCCGCCCCCGCGCCCGCTCCCGCGGTCGCGTCCACGGGGGGCTGACGCCCCCACGCTCGCCTCAATCTTTTCGAGCCACGCTCCGCTGTCCCTGGCCCTCAACCCCGCCTGGTCCCTCACGCTGACGCTGCTCTGCGGGGCGGCGCTGGTCGGGCTGGTGTTGTGGACCTACCCGCCGCGGGTGCGGCACCTCTCGCCGGGCGTGCGGCGGACGCTGCTGGGCCTGCGACTGGCGGGGGCGGCGCTGCTCACGCTCGCCCTGCTCCGCCCGGAACTGCGGCGGGAGGAGACCGAAACGGAACGCCCCGCGATCCTGGTGCTGGCGGACGTCTCGCGCAGCATGACCATCGCTGACGAACCCGGCGGGGCGACGCGGTTCGAATCGATGCGCTCCGTGCTGGCGGCCTCCGCCCCGGCGCTGGCGGAGCTGGGCGAGGATCTGGAGGTGCTCGTCGCCACCTTCGACGCCGCCCGCAACCCGCCGCCGGAGCCCGAGAACGCCGCGGCCGAGGGCGAATCGCCGGACCCGCTGGCCGCGCTGCCGGAGGAACCGACCGGCGACCGCACGGCGTTGGGGGTGGTGCTGGGGGAACTGGTGCGGACCGGCGTGGACCTCAGCAGCGTGGTGCTGCTGACCGACGGCGCCCAGCGGGCCCTGCCGCCGGACGACGCCGACCCCCGGGCCGCCGGCGCCCTGCTGGCGGAGTCCGGCGTGCGGATCTTCGGGGTGCCGTTCGGCAGCGACGGGGCGCCCACCGCGGGGCTGGACCTCTCCGTGGAGGACCTGCGGGTCGATCCCGTCGTCTTCGAGAAGAAACTCGTGCCGGTCTCCGGCGTGGTGCGGATCGTCGGCGGCGCCGGCCGCGAGTTCACCGTTCGTCTGCTGACTGAATCCCCCCCCGCCCGCGGCCCCGGCGACGAGACGCAACTGGCTCCGGTCGAACCCGCCGCCGACGCCCGCCCCGTGGTCGTCGTCCGCCCCACGACCGGCAGCGAGGAGATCCCGATCGAACTCACCTTCGTCCCGCAGATCGCTGGGGAGATGAAGCTCGCCCTGCAGATCGAGCCGGTCGAGGGCGAACTCAAGCAGACGAACAACCAGCGGGCCACCGTGCTCAGCGTCCGCAAGGGCGGCATCCGCGTGCTGTACTTCGACCGCCTGCGGCCGGAGGTGAACGCCCTGCGGCGGGTGAACCTGTCCAACAAGATTCAGCTCGACTACGTCGAACTGCCGGCGAACCCGAACGCCCTCTCGCCGGGCCTGCGGTTGGAAGCGGCCCTGTTCGAGCCCGGCCGGTACGACGCCTTCATCATCGGCGACGTGGCGGCGGAGGCCTTTCAGGAGGGGAACGTCGACTTCCTCGACAACCTCGCCGCCCGGGTGGAGGACGGCGCCGGTCTCATGATGACTGGCGGCCTGAACAGCTTCGGCCCCGGCGGCTGGGACCGTACGGCGCTGCGGAACGTGTTGCCGGTCGAGCTGCCCCGCGGCGGGGCCGTCGACGACTTCGACCCCCGCACCCAGATCGCCGGCGAAGTCCCGATGACCCCCACCCGGCAGGGCGCCCAGAGTTACGTCATGCTGCTCGCCGACCCCCAAGCGAACGCCGACGTCTGGCGGAACCTGCCGCCGCTCGAGGGGGCGAACCGGCTGGAACTGAAGCGAAACGTGCCCGCGGACGTGCTGGCCGTCGGGCCGGACGACGTGCCGCTGCTGATCGCCTCCGAGTACGGCCGCAGTCGCGTGCTGGCCTTCGCGGGGGACACCACCTGGCTGTGGCCGCTCTCCGGCTTCGAGGCGGAGCACGCCCGGTTCTGGCGGCAGGTCGTGCTCTGGCTGACGCGGAAGGAACAGGACACCGACGGCCCGGTCTTCGTCGTCGCCGAACCCCGGAACGTCGTGCCCGGCCGCCCGGCCCGGTTGCGGTTCGGCGCCCGCGACGCGGAGGGGAACCCGGTGGAGGACGCCCAGTTCACCGTCGAGGTGACCGCCCCGGACGGCGAGGTCTCCATGCTCTCCCCCCGCGCCGCCGGTCCGGCCTCCCCGGGGCAGTTCCGGGCCGACGCCGCCGACACCGACGTCCCCGGCGACTACTGGGTGCGGGTGCGGGCGACCGCCGCCTCCGGCGACGGAGCGGGCGCGCTGCTGGGGCCGGACGCCGTGACTCGGTTCATCGTCGATCCGCGGGACTTGGAACTGGACAACCCCGCCGCCGACCCGGCCCTGCTGGCGGATCTGGCCCGAATGACCGGCGGCAGCGTCGTGCCGCCGGAGGAACTGCCCGCCTTCCTCGCCCGCTGGGCCGAGGAACCGCCCGCCGCCGCCGAGAGCACCGTCGTCGCCCGCACCCCGCTGTACGACCAGTGGTGGGTCCCGCTGCTCTTCGTCGGCCTGATGGGCACGGAGTGGTACCTCCGCAAAAAGCGGGGGTTGGTCTGAGCCTGTCGACCGGAAGGCGCCGGTCGTTCGGGAGTTTAACGCCCCCGCGGTCGACGGGACCGATAAGATAAGTCGTTCCCGACCGAAGAGTGTTTCATGAGCGCCGACGCCCCGTCCCGGCAGTACCTGACCTTCGATGAGTTCATCGAGGCCCAGGTCGACAAAGCCCGCACCGGCATTCGCTGGGCGGATCTGCTGACGGCGGCGGTGGGCCTGGCGGTGCTCGTGCTGGCTTACCTCAGCGCGTTTGTCGTGCTGGATCACTGGGTGATCCCCGGCGGGTTCAGCCCGCTGATGCGCGGTCTGCTGCTGGGCGCCGTCGCGCTGGCGGCGGCCGTTTGGCTGGGCTTCAAGGTGGTGCGGCCGGCGATGCGACGCATCAACCGGCTGTACGCCGCCGATCAGATCGAACGGCACGACCCCACGCTCCGCGGCGGTTTGATGAACCTCCTCGACGGCCCCGGCGGGGCGAACGGGCAGGTCCGCTCCGCCATGCAGAAGCGGGCCGCCGCGGCGTTGCAGAAGACGGACGTGGACGACGCCGTCGACCGCCGCGCGCTGATTCGGTTTTCCACCGCCCTGCTCGTGCTGGTGGTGTTCGCCTGCGGCTACGCGCTGCTCAGCCCGAAGGCGATCGGCGATTCCCTAGCTCGGGCCCTGCTGCCAAGTGCCCCTATCGCCCCGGTCACCCGCACCCGTCTGCTGCGGGTCGAGCCCGGCAACGCCAACGTGTTGGCCGGCGAGATGCTGACCGTCACCGCGGTGGTCGGCGGGGAGATCCCGAAGGAGGTGCTCGTCACCTACACGACCGACGACAGCCGGGCCGTCGGGGCGCCCGTGGTGCTGCGGGAGGCCGGCGACGAACTCACCTTTGAAGGCGTCATCGCCGGACCCGAGGGCCGCGGCCTGACCGGCCCGCTGACCTATACCGTCACCGCCGGCGACGCTGAGGCCGGGCCGTTCCGTGTGACCGTCTCCCCCGCCCCGCACGCGGAGTTGCAGTCGGTTTCGCTGACCTTCCCGGAATACACCCGGCTGGAACCCTTCACCCAGTCGACCGGCGCGGTGGACGCCGTCGAGGGCACGGTCGCCACGTTCACCGCGACCGCCGCCCTGCCGGTGAAGCGGGCGACGCTCGCTTTCGCCGACGACGCCGCCTTCGACGCCCCCGACGAGAGGGCGACGATGACCGTCTCCGAGGACGGCAAGACGCTCACCGGCGCCTGGACGCTCACCCGGCGTCGGGACGGCAGCGCCCCGGCCTTCTACCGGATCGAAGTGACTGACGCCGAGGGCTTCAAAGATCCTCGCCCCACCGTCCACCCGATCACGGTCCGCCCGGACGAGGCCCCGGAGGTCACGCTGCTGGACCCGGAAGGCGACATCACCCGCCCGGCGAACGCGACCGTCCCGCTGAAAATCACCGCCCGCGACCCGGACTTCCGGCTCAGCTCCCTCGCCTTGCGGCGGGAGAAGAACGGCCAGCCGACCGCGATGGAGATCCCGCTGTGGGAAGGTTCCGAGCGCGCCGTCTCCCTCACCCACGACTGGGATCTGACCGACGAGCAGGTCGAAGCCGGCGACGTCCTCACCTACTGGATCGAGGCCCTCGACAATCAAACGCCGCTCTTCAACCACCGCAACACCCCGCGGCTGACGATCACGATCACGGAGCCGGTCTCCGAGGAGCAGGCCGAGGAACAGCTCAAACAGGACCGCGAACGCCAGGCGGAGCAGGAACGCCAAGACCGCCCGGAGAACGCCGACGAGAACGAGCCGCCCAAGCCGGGCGAAGAGCAGGAACAGGAACCCGGCGAGCAGGGCGAGGGCGAGCAGGGCGAGGGCGAGCAGGGCGAGGGCGAGCAGGGCGAGGGCGAGCAGGGCGAGGGCGAGCAGGGCGAGGGCGAGCAGGGCGAGGGCGAGCAGGGCGCCGAGGGCGAGGCCGGCGAAAACGGCGAGGGCGAAGGCGAGAACCAGATGGGCGCCGCCGGCGAGAACGGCGCCGAAGGCAACGCCGAGGGCGACCAGAACGCGGACGCGCAGCCCGGCGGCGACCGCTCCGGCGAGCAAGGCGATTCGGCCGGCGAACGGGTCAGGGCGGACGGCTCCGAGGACGACAAAGCCCTCGAAAAAATGCTCGAGCAGCTCGGCAAAGAGCCGCAGGACGGACAGCCGCAGCCCGGCGAGCGGCAGCCCGGCGAAGAGGGCGGCCAACAACCGCAACCGGGCGAGCGCCCCGAGGCCGGCGAAGACAGTGCTGGTGAAGATCGCGGCGAAAATCAGCCGGGCGCCGGCGATTCCCCGCGCGGCCAGCAGCCTTCGGGAGAGCGTGAGGCGGACGGGAACGCCCCCTCCCCTGCCGAGGAACGCGGAGAACAGGAGGCCGGCGGCGGCATGAACGAACCCGGCGATCAGCCCGAGAACGAACGCGGTGCCGGCCCCGGCGGCGAGTCCGCCCCGGGGGGCTCGGCCGGTGACGAGGCCCCCAACGAAATGGGCGCCGGCGCCGACCAGAACGGCCCGGCCGGCGAGAACCGTGACGCCGGCAACCCCACCGCGGAGGGCGCCGATCCCAACGCCGGCGACCCCGGCGCGCCCGGCGAGCAACGCCCCGCCGGCGATCAGCCCCGCGGCGACAACCCGAACGCCGACCCCGCCGACGGTGCCGGCGAACAGGGCGCGGACCGCACCGCCGGCGACCCGGCCGACGCCGCGGACGCCGCCCCCGGCGAGGGTGCTCCCCCTTCAGGGACCGACCCGGGGGAGCCAGCCGGCGAGATGAACCAGCCGCCCTCCGGCAACCCGCCCCCCGGAGACCCCGCCGGCAACCAAAATGCCCCCGGCGAACCCGGCGGCTCCGAACAGCCCGGTGAGCGGCAACCGGGCCAACCGCAACCGGGCCAACCGCAACCGGGCGAGCGGCGGCCCGGTGAACCGCAGCCAGGCGAGGGCACAGACTCCGGCGAAGAGCCGAACGAGCGTTCGATGCAGGACGGCGAACGTCAGCCAACTGACCCGCCTGAGGGCGGCCCGCCGGAAGGTGAACGTTCCGAGGACGGTATGCCGGGCGGCCAACAACCCGGCGGTGAACAACCCGGCGAGGGCGACCAGCCGGGCGGTAATGAACCGGGCCAGGGCGAACAGCCCGGGCCCGGCGAGCAGCCCGGACAGGGCAACCAACCGGGTCAGGGCAACCAACCGGGTCAGGGCAACCAACCGGGTCAGGGCAACCAACCGGGCCAGGGCCAGCAGCCCGGTCAGGGCCAGCAGCCCGGTCAGGGCCAGCAGCCCGGTCAGGGCCAGCAGCCCGGTCAGGGCCAGCAGCCGGGCGCCGGCGAGCAGCCGGGTCAGGGAGCTCAGCCCGGCGAGGGCGCCGGGGCCGGGAGCGGGGGGAACGGCGGCGGCAGCCCGAACGGCGGACCGAACGGGGCGAATCCGTCCGACGGGTCCTCCGTGGACACGCCCGTCGACGAAGCCAACCGCGACTACGCCCGGCGGGCCACCTCGCTGGCCCTCGACAAGCTGCGGGACCAACTCGACCGCGGCGAGGTCGACCCGGAACTGCTGAAGGAACTCGGCTGGACCGAGGACCAGATGCGCCGGTTTGCCGACCGCCTCGGCGAGCGCCTCAACGCCCCGCAGCAGCCCGCCGACCCGCGGGAGGCCGCTCGGCAGAAGCAGTTCGACGCCCTCCTCGAATCGCTCGGCAACCGCCGCCGCAACGCGCAGGCGTTGCGGGAAGGTTCGCAGATCGAGGGCACCGATCAGGGCGAGATCGGCCCGCGCGACCTGCCGGTGCCGCCGGAGTTCGAGGATCTCTATCAGACCTACCGCCGCAGCATCAGCCGCTCCGGCGGCGGCGACTGAGGCCACGGCGAGCGAAGCTAAGGCGAGCGGGGGGCGTCAGCCCCCCGAGGTCGCGCCCTGTTTCGCTCCGAGGTCAAACGCCCGTTCGCTCCGGGGGCTGACGCCCCCGGCTCGCCGCTCGAGCGTCCTCAGAAGACGGGGCCGCCGGCCGGGGCGCCGCCGCCGCCGGGCTGCGGCGTCGCCGAGGGCATGCCCACTTCGAGGGTTTGCAGCATCAGGTCGCGCGGTTCGCCGAGCTCCGGGCCGATCATGGCCTCCTCCGGCATCACCAGCGCCACGATCACTTTCCGGCCGCCCGAGTCGTAGACGTACAGCTCCACGCGGTGGATCTGCTCGTCGCCGAACTCGCCGATCAACGGCTTTGGCGGAGTGCTGTACTGCACCGGCCGGGCGAACGGTGCCGCTGACCGAGGAAACGGCATCGACTGGAACGACTGCGGCTCTGGCGTGCGCAGGTTCATCGCCCGGGCGAATCGATCCGTGATCTCTTCCACAAACTGGTCCGGGTCCAGGTTGGGGGCGACCGGGTCGTCGTCCAGATTGCGGGAGTCCAGCACGTACAGCCACCGTTGGCCGGCCTGTTCACCGGCCGGGGGCAGCGGCCCCTTCCACGCCCCCTTCAGGCCCGGCAGCGGATCGAGCAGGTAGGTCGGCTGCCGCGGGTCCGGCGGCGGGATGAAGAACTCGTCCTCCAACTGCTCCTTGGTCGGTTTGGGCGGCGGGGAGACCGCGGAGAACCCCCGCGGCGTCCGCAGGGAGATCCCCGCGTACTGCCACGGCGCCGCCAACGCCGCGTCCAGCGCCTGCCGCTGGGCGTAATACGGCACCGTGTTGCCTTTGAAGTCCGCCAGATACTCGGCGTCGCCGCACCCCGCCGCGGCGAGAACCAACAGGAGACCACAGGGAACGCGCATGCGGGGCCGACCGAAACGGGAGAGGGGAACGGCGATCATCCGCCTCAAGCCCGCGGCGGGTCAACCGGCGGACGGGTCCGGAGGGGTCGACGGCCCGGGATCAACGAGTCGGCGGGGCAGGAAAGCCGCCGCGTTCGAAGACCACGCGGCCGCCCAGAATCGTGTGCGTCACCCGCCCCCGCAGCGTGCGGCCGGCCAGCGGCGTCCGGGCCACCGGCACGGCGAGCGTCGCCGGATCGCAGACGCCCTCCACGTCGGGATCGAACAGCGCCAGATCGGCGGGTGCCCCGACGGCGAGCGCCGGCTCCGGCTGCCCCAGGATCGCCGCGGGCCCCGTGGTGAACCGCTCGATCAGTGCCGACAGGCTGCCGACGCCCAGCGCCGTCAGCGCGGCGGCGAAGGCGGTCTCGAACGCTTCGAACCCCGGCGGGGCGACCAACAGATCCACCGGATCCAGCAGCCCCGGGTCGGGCCGGTGCCCGGCCGTCAGGGCGGTGATCGTCGGCCCTTCGACTCCCTGATTCAGGGCCAGTTCGACCAGAACCTGCCGGTCCGCGTCGCTGCGGAACGGGGGATCCACACGCCCGGCGGGATCGAACCCGCGGAGCGACCGTTCGTCGCAGAGCAGATGGGCCGTGACGATCGCGGCGGAGACCTGCGGCGGTTGCTGGAGCGATTCCTCGCGGAACGCCTCGACCGTGATCGCGGCTCCGCCGTCCGAGAGAGCCGTGAAATGCAGTCGGCCGCCGGTCGCCCGGGCCAGCTCGATGCCGCGGTGCACCGCGATCCGCTCCGCCGCCGCGGGTACGCCGAACAGCCCCTGCTCCGCCGCGACCTGTCCCGCCGCGGCGACGCCGCCCTCGCTCAGCGCCGCGTCCCGCGGCAGGTCGAACACCGGCCGGTCCAGCATCGCGGCGTACAGCAGGCCGCGACGGAGTAGTTCCGCATCGCCGTGCGGCTCCGGCCCGTCGCCGAACGCCACGGCGCCGACCTCCGCGGCGTCGCCCAGTTCCGCCAGCCGTCGGGTGCCCGATACCGTTAGTGGAGCAATCCGCAGCAGTCGCGGACAGGCCCCGCCGAAATCCCGCGCCCGGCGGGCGGTGCCGAACGCGGCGACGGTCGTGTACCCGCCCGCCAACGCCTGCCGGGCGAATCGCAGATCGACGCCCGCCGTGGGAGCGATCGCGTGCGGTTCGACGAACCCGGGGCAGACGACGAGCCCCGCCGCATTCAATGTGTCGTCCGCCGTGCCGCCCGGCGGGTCGACAAGGTGACCGTCTCGGATCCACAGGTCACGGACCTCGTCCGTTCCCGACGCGGGATCGATGACCCGGCCGCCGCGGATGAGGAGGACGGGGGACTCGGGGGGCTGACGCCCCCCGCTCGCCGGGGAGGAACTCATCGCCGTGCCTCCATCAGCGTCGCCAAGCAGGCCATGCGGATGAACACGCCGTTGGCGACCTGCTTCAGAATCAGCGAGCGTGGGCCGTCGGCCACCTCGCTGCTCAGTTCGATGCCGCGGTTGATCGGCCCCGGGGCCAGCACCCACGGGTCGCGGCCGCTGCGGTCCAGCCGCGTCTGGGTCATGCCGAACAGGCGGTAGTACTCCGCCGGGCTGGGGAAGAACGCGCCGCGTTGCCGCTCGAACTGCACCCGCAGTAGGTTCACCGCGTCGCTCTGGGCGAGGGCCTCGTCGAGGTCGGTGAAGAACTCCGCCCCCGGCAGATGGCGGGGCAGCAGGGTGGACGGCCCGCAGACGAGTACCCGGGCGCCCAGGGCCCGCAGGCCGTGGATGTTCGACCGGGCCACCCGGCTGTGCAGGATGTCGCCGACGACCGTGACGGTCTTGCCCGCCAGATCCCCCATCTCATCCCGCAGGCTCAGCAGGTCGATCAGGGCCTGGGTGGGGTGTTCGTGAGTGCCGTCGCCGGCGTTCAGCAGGCCGCAGGTGACGAACTCCCGGAGCCGGTGCGGCACCCCGGGGGAACCGTGGCGGATGACCATCAGATCGACGCCCAACGCCTCGATCGTACGGACGGTGTCCGCGACGGTTTCCCCCTTGGCGACGCTGGAGCCGACCTCGGTGAACTCGACTGTCTCCGCCCCCAACCGCTTTGCTGCGAGGCGAAAACTGTTGCGGGTGCGGGTGGAGTTTTCGAAGAACAGATTGCCAACGGTCGCCCCCGCCAGCGGCGCCGGCAGGTCCCGGGCTTCGCTGAGCCGGCGGAACTCCACCGCCTGATCGAGCAACTCGGTGATCTCCGCCCCGCTCATCCCCGCCAGCCCCACGAGGTGCCGCCGGTCCCACGGCTCCGCATGCGGTGCAAGCGAACCGGGGGCGAGGGGCGAGCCGGGGGCGTGAGCCCCCGGAGCGGCTGCGGTGGGCGAGGCGTCCGGCACGCCGCGGACGTTACCGGCCGATCTAAGGAACCGCGACCCGGCGGACGGGGGGAACGGCGTCGATCTCCGGCGACGGCGGCGCCGTCGATTCGGCCGGTTCGGTCGTCACGATCGGCGCCGGCGCATCGGCCGGTCCGGACGGCGACGCCGCCGGGTCCGGGACGCTCGCGGCGCCCACGATGCCCGCCAGAGCGAACCCGCAGGCGGTCGCCCAGCCGGCGGTCCGCACTGGGGAGAAGGCCGGACGCACGGGCCGCAATCGTTCCACGACCTCCGCGAAGGAGGCCGGCGGTCCGTCCCAGCGGGCATCGGCGGACAGGTGGCCGAGGAGGCGGTCGATTAGGTCGACCAGCGGCGCCGGGGCGTCCGGGGCCAGATCGCCGACCGGGGGCAGCGGCGGCCCGCCGAGGCCGACGGTGCCGAACCGCCGCGGGGCCAGCAGGAAGGGCGGGCGACCGGTCAGGGCGCCCCACAGCAGGGCGGCGAACGCGCGCAGATCTTCGTCAGTGCCGAACGTCGGCGGGCCGTCCGTCGGCTCCGCCCAACCGCCGCGGGAGACGTCGCCGGCCCCGTCGCCGGCCGTGCGGGGCGGCAGTAGCGGGGCGAGGCCGCAGTCGACCAGGACCGGCCCCGCCGGCCCCAGCCGCACGTTTTTGGCATGAATCTCCCCATGAATCAGCCCCGCCGCCTCCGCCGCGGCGAGCCCCCCGGCGAGCGTGCGGGCCAGCGCCAACGCCTCCTCCCCCGTGAATCGCCCCCGGGCTGAAAGCCGAGCCGCGAGCGTTCCCCCTGCCGCCGGCGCCGACAGCGTCCAGACCCATTGGCCCTCCCCGGCGCCGCCCGTCACCGCGTGCGGCACGACGATCGCCGCGTGCGGGACCGCCACCCGGCCGAGGTGATCCAGCGCCTCCGTTCGCACTCCGCACCGCTTCAGCACAGCCGGGCCGGCAGCCCCGACGGCCGTGCGGGTGCGGGCGCCGAGGGACCCGGCCACGACGAACTCGCCCACCCGCAGTTCGGCGTCGCGGCCCTCGATCAGCGCGGCGACCTGATAATCCGTCAGGGCGCCGGCCGCGTGCAGGCGGTCGAGCCAGAGCAGGTCCCCCGCCGGCACCTCGGACAACCGGCGGACCGCTCCGCCCAGTCGCCGGGCACGCTCGACCAGACGCCGGTCGAGGGCGGCGAGACGGGCGGCCAGTTCGGGCGGGGGAGCCGGCATGAACCGGGTTTTCGCACCCGAAGGGTCTCCCCGGCCAGACCGAATCCCGCCTTGACCGGCGGGCCGCCCCGTGGTGGAACGGGCGTTGGCCCCTCGCAACGCTCAGGGGGCTGATACCCCCGCTCGCCTCGTTCCCCGCTCCGCATGCCTGAACCTGTCGACGTTCCCGTGTTCGGCACGGAGCGGGCCGTGCGGCGCTGGGCGGCGGCGCGGCGTTCGGAAGCGGTGCGGTTCGTGGCGGGGCTCGGCGAGGGGGCGGAACCGGCGGTCTGCGTCGCCGTGGAGCGTTTCCCGGAAGAATGGTCCGCCGCGGCGGTGCGGGGCCTGCTGGATCGATTTCCGCTGTCGGCGTGGGTCGTCGCCTGTGGAGCGTGGGCGAACGGCGGGGCCCGGACCGGCTCGCCGTGGCCGGCCGCGCTCCGCTGCGGCGAGGCGGAGGCGGCCCGGCGGGTTCTGGTCGCCGTCCGGGGAGAACCGACGCCGGGGCCGCTGGCGGACGATCGCCCGGCGCCCTGCCCCCCGCCGGGCGTCGGCCCGCTGGCGGCGTTCAGCCCGGATGCGGCCTACCGGGAGGCCGTGCAGACCCTGCTCGGCGGGAGCGACGGGCCCGAGTGGGAACTGTGGGACCTCGACGCCTGGGACGCCCGGCGGGACGCGGCCCTCACCCGCTCCCGGCTGCGGGCGCCGCACCGGGTGCGAGTGGGCGTGACAGGTTTCGCCAGCCCAAGCCGGACGCACGCGTCCGTCTTGGGAACAACCGTGCGAAAGTGGGACCCGCCGGAGGTCGTGTGGGACCTCGTCTCCCGCTCGCCTAGGCTCAGAGTTCCTGGATCCGCAGGTTCCGGAAGCTGACGTCCGTCGTCGGGTCGTGGCCCTGCAACACGAGGTAGCCGGCGTCGTCCCGGCGGCCTTTGCGGGGGTTGGGGTCCGGGTCGCGTTCGTCGGTGAAGTCCGTGACCTGCAGGCCGTTCACCCAGGTCGCCATTCGGTTGCCGACCACCACGAGGGTCACGTGGAACCACTCGCCGTCGTTCGCGTTGACGTAGCGGGCGGCCTGCTGACGGAAGATGCCGCCGGTGCCGAAGCCGTCGCCGTAGTCGTCCGGGTCGGTGCGGCCGCCAGGGCCGAGGGTGTTTTGCAGCTGCATCTCGTAGCCGTTGGACGGCGCCTCCGCGGTCGGCTCCATCGTGCGGAAGAAGATGCCGGAGTTACTGTCCGGCGAGTTCAGCTTCACCTCGGCCTGCAGGATGAAGTCGCCGTACTGCTTTTCGCTCCGCATGAAGCCCAGCCCGCCCTTGATGCGGAGCACGCCGTCCTCGAGCGTCGTCTCGGCTTTGCTGCCGTCAACGGGGGTGAAGGAGGCGAGGTCGAGGGGGGTTGGTTCGGGGCGAAACTCGATCACATCCCCATCCTTCAGCACGGCCACGGCGCCTTCGGCGATCGCGGCCTCGGGGACCGGCTGCACGATCCCGTCGGCGTCCGCGGGCAGCGGCGTCTGCTCGGCGGCCAACACCCGATCGATCTCCGAGCCCGCGGCTTCGGGGGCTTCGACCGGCTCGAAGATCGGGGCGTCGTCCGGCTCCTCCGACGGTTCAGCGACGATCGAGACAGTCTCTTCCCGCTCCACGCCGCAGCCGGCGAGGGTGAACAACAGGGCGCCCGCGAAACCGCAAGCGAGGGTCGTGCCTCTGAGAGAAATGGTCATTCCCCAATGCTCCAACGCAGGTAGGAATCGATGAAGGGTTGCAGGTCGCCGTCGATCACCGCGTCCGGGTTGGTGGACCGGTAGTTGGTGCGGGTGTCCTTGGCGAAGCGGTCCGGGTGCAGGACGTAGTTGCGGATCGTTTCGCCGCCGAAGCCGATCTTGCTCTTCTCGCCGCGGCGGGCGGCGTTGTCGGCTTCCCGCTTTTCGACTTGGATCTGGTACAGCTTCGATTCCAGCATCTTGCGAGCCTGGGCCCGGTTCTGGTGCTGACTGCGTTGGCTTTGGCACTGCGTCACCACGCCGGTGGGGAGGTGCGTCAGGCGAATCGCGGATTCGGTCTTGTTGACGTGCTGGCCGCCGGCCCCGCTGGAACGCATCGTGTCCTCACGCACGTCCTTGGCGTAGTCGACCTCGATCAGGATTTCGTCGCCGAGGTCCGGGGTGACGTCCACGGCGGCGAAGCTGGTCTGCCGACGGCCGGCGCCGTCGAACGGGCTGATGCGGATCAGCCGGTGCTGGCCGCTTTCCCCCTTCAGGTACCCGAAGGCGTGATCGCCGACGATGCGGAGCGTGGCGCTGCGGATGCCAGCTTCTTCCGCCTCGGAAGACTCCACCAGCTCGACCTTATAGTCCTCGCGCTCGCCCCAGCGCTGGTACATGCGCAGCAGCATCGCGGCCCAGTCGGCGGCGTCGGTGCCGCCCTCGCCGGCCTGGATTTGGACGAAGGCGTCGCAGCGGTCCTCCGGGGCGCTCATCACCTGCCGAAGCTCCATCGCGTCGAGCTTCCGCTCCATCTCGGCGATCATGTTCCGCAGGTCGCCGGCGAGGGCTTTGGCCTCGGCCGGGTCCTCCGCGGCGAGTTCGAGGTACGCCTCCGCGTCGCCGCGCAACGCCAGCAGTTCGTCCAGGGGCTTGAGCACGCCCTGCACGTTCGACAGCCGTTTGACGACCTTCTGTGCCGACTCCTGGTCGTCCCAGAAGGTCGGGGCCGACATCTCCGCATTGATCTCTTCGACGGACGCGGTCAGGGCCGCGTGGTCAAAGAGAGTCCTTCAAGTTGGTAATGCGAGCGAACACCGCGTCGGCGCGGGCGGAGAGGTCCTGGTCCATTTGGGATTTCGGATGGGGGATGTTGAATGGAGACGAGCAGAATCCGGCGCCGACCCGCGAAGGTCCAGTCCGGCGCTCAAACATCCCACCTCCGAAATTGCCTATCCGCCATTCCCTCACCCCCCGGCGGACAGGCCGATGCCCTCGTAGGTGAAGCCGGCTTCGGCCATGTCGGCGGGGTCGAATAGGTTCCGGCCGTCGAGGATCACCGGGGCGTTCATCGTGTGCTTGAGGAAGTCGAGGTCCGGGTTGCGGAACTCGTTCCACTCCGTGCAGATGCAGAGCAGGTCGGCGCCGCGGGCGGCGTCGTAGTGGTGCTCGCCGTAGATCAGCTTGTCGCCGTACTGCTCCCGCACGTTCTCCTCGGCGACCGGGTCGTGCACCTGCACGGTGGCGCCGGCCTTCAGCAGTGCGTCGATCAGCACCAGCGCCGGGGCCTCGCGGATATCGTCGGTGCGGGGTTTGAAGGCGAGGCCCCACACGGCGACGGTCTTACCGGACAGGTCGTCGCCGAGATGCCGCTTCACCTTCTCGAACAGGACATGCTTCTGGCGGTCGTTCACTTCGTCCACCGCGGCGAGGATGCGGGGCTCCACGCCGGTGTCCTCGGCGACCCGCATCAGGGCCCGCACGTCCTTGGGGAAGCAGCTCCCGCCGTAGCCGACGCCGGGGAACAGGAAAGAGAACCCGATCCGCTGATCGTGTCCGATGCCCCGGCGGACGCTGTTCACGTCGGCGCCGACGCGTTCGCAGAGGTTCGCCATCTCGTTGATGAAGCTGATCTTCGTCGCCAGCAGGCAGTTGGCGACGTACTTGGTCATCTCCGCGCTCTCCCAACCCATGGACAGGAAGGGCCGTTCGGTGCGGAGGAAGGGGCGGTAGAGGTCGTGCAGGACCTCCGTCACCTCGGGCCGCAATGTGCCGACGACCACGCGGTCCGGCTTGGTGAAGTCGTCGACGGCGGCTCCTTCCTTCAGGAACTCCGGGTTGCTGGCGACATCCACGTCGCGGCCGGTCAGCTCCTTCAGGCGGGCGGCGACCTTACGGTTCGTGCCGACAGGCACCGTCGACTTGATCACGACGATCGCGTCCTTCGCCAGCCGCGGGGCGATGGTCTCGACGCAGCCGAACAGGGCGGACAGGTTCGCCCGGCCGTCGTCCCCCTGCGGGGTGCCAACGCCGATGAACACGCACTTCGCCGTTGGAATGGCGGCGTCGGGATCGGTGGTGAACTTCAGCCGACCGGCGGCGTGGTTCCGCTTGACCAGTTCCGTCAGGCCGGGCTCGTAGATCGGGATGACGCCCTGGTTCAGGCCCGCGACCTTCTTCTCATCGATGTCCAGACAGGTCACGCCGTTGCCGCTCTCGGCGAAACAGGTGCCCGTGACGAGGCCGACGTAGCCGGTCCCGATCATCGCAATTTTCACGGCGCATCAAGCCGCGGAGCCGCGGCGGTCAGAGGAATTCGGTTTGCGGGGGCACTCTCGCCGGGGCGGCAGGGAAGTGCAATCAGGCCTTCAACGGGCGCAGACGACGCGAGGAGAGCACGGCGGCGTCATCCCCTGAGGGCGACACCCCGGCATCGTTCGCTACGGGGGCTCACGCCCCCGGCTTACCGTCGTCCGTGGGGAACTCGGGCGGCACCGGGATCGGCTCGCCGACGGGTTGCTCCAGAGCCGGCTCGACCACGCCGCCCTCCTCGGCGGCGGCCTCGGCGTCGGCCAGTTCCGGCTCGACCAGGTCCGCCGGGATGCGGGCGACGGAGGCGAGGGTGTCGCCGGCGTCCAGCCGGATGCACCGCACGCCCTGGGCGTTGCGGCCGGTTTCGCGAATGTCGCGGGCCCGGATGCGTTGGATCTTTCCGGCGGAGGTCATCATCAGCACCTCGTCGTCGTCGGCGACGGCGGCGACGGCCATCACCGGGCCGGTCTTCTCCGTTACCCGCAGGTCTCGCAGCCCCTTGCCGCCCCGCTTCTGGCGACGGTAGCGGGCGTTGCCGCTGGTGGCGGGGGCGTCCTCGGCGTCGTCCACGGCTTCGGCGGTCACGTCGTCGGCGTCCGGTTCGTCCACGTCGTCCGCGTCCGGCAGCTCGCCCAGGCCGAAGGGCGTGCGTTTGCCGAGGCCCTTCTCGGAGAGCGTCAGCAATCGCAGGTCCGGTTCGGCGACGACCAGCCCGACGACCTCGTCGTCCTTCGACAGGTTGATGCCCCGCACGCCGCGGGTGGCCCGGCCCATCGGGCGGGCGTCCTCGTGGGAGAACCGAATGCTCATGCCGGTCTTGGTAGCGAGGACCACGTCGTCCGCGGTCGCCCCCTTCCCGCCGACGATGCGGACGTCGATCAGCTCGTCGCCCTCGTCGAGGTTGATGGCGATGATCCCGCCCCGCAGCGGGCGGCCGTAGGCACTCAGGGCGGTCTTTTTCACTGTCCCGTTGCGGGTCGCCATGATGAGGTACTGATCGTCCGGGAACTGGCCCACGGCGAGGCAGTTGGCGACCTGTTCCCCGGCGTCGGACAGCTGGAGCAGGTTGACCAGCGCCCGGCCCTTGGCGATCCGCGAGCCGAACGGCAGGTCGTAGACCTTCCGCCAGTAGACCTTGCCCTTGTCGGTGAAGAACAGCAGCCAGTCGTGGGTGCTGGAGACGAACAGGTGCTCGACAGGGTCCTCCTCGTCGGTCTTGGCCCCCTTGATCCCCTTCCCGCCGCGGTTCTGGGCCTGATAGACGGAGAGCGGGGTCCGCTTCACGTAGCCGCGGGCGGAGATGGTCACGACCATCGGCTCCTCGGCGATCAGATCGCCGATGTCGACGTTGCCCAATTCGTTCGGGTCGATCTCCGTGCGGCGTTCGTCGCCGAATTTCTCGGCGAGTTCGACCATGTCCGCCCGCACGACGGCCCGCAGATTGGCCTCGTCGGAGAGCAGGCGGAGGTACTCGCGGATGTTCTGAATCAGCTCCGCGTATTCCCCGCCGAGCTGCTCCCGTTCGAGGTTCGCCAGGCTGCCGAGCTGCATGGAGACGATCGCGTCCGCCTGCTTGCGGGACAGCGAATACGTTTCCGCGACGCCCTTCTCCTCCTGGAACAGGTCGAACCCGTCGCCCAGCGCCCGTTCGATCAGTTCGCTGGCGACCTGGATCTCCTGGAGGCGGTTGCGGGCTTCCTCCCGGCTGGGCGAGGCCCGGATGGTGCGGATGATCTCGTCGATGTCCACCTGGGCGACCAGCAGGCCCTCGACGGTGTGCTTGCGGGCCTTATCGGCGGCGAGCTGGTACTCCGTCCGCCGGCGGGTCACGTCGACCCGGTGCCGGACGAACTCCAGCAGGATCTCCCGCAGGCCCAGCGTCCGCGGCCGCTGGCCGACGAGGGCCAGCAGGATCACGGAGACCGTGGTTTGCAGCGGGCTGTACTTGAACAGCTGATTGAGGACGACGTCGCGGTCCGCGTCCCGCTTCAGGTCGATGTGAATCTCGGCCCGCCACGGCGGCGTTTTGCGGTCGGTGTAGTCCGTGACGCGGCTGATGCCCTCGACGCGGCCCTCTTTGGCGACCTGCTCCAGCTTCTCGCGGATGCGGTCGCGGGTCTCCATGTAGGGAATCTCGGTGACGACGATCGTCTCCTGCCGCCCCTTCGTTTCGAACTTCGTACGGGCCCGCAGGGTGAGGGTGCTGCGGCCGGTCTTGTAGCCCTGCAGGATGCCCATGCGGCCGCAGATCACCCCGCCGGTGGGGAAGTCCGGGCCGGGGACGTATTCCATCAGCGCCTCGGCGGCTAGGTCCGGATCGTCGATCAGCGCCGCCACGGCCCGGCAGACCTCGCCGAGGTTGTGCGGGGGGATACTGGTCGCCATGCCGACGGCAATGCCCGTGCTGCCGTTGACCAGCAGGTTCGGATACCGGCTTGGCAGAACCGTCGGTTCCTCGTACTTGCCGTCGTAGTTGTCGGCGAAATCGACGGTGTCCTTATCGAGGTCCCGCAGCATCTCCGTGGCCAGCGGGGCGAGCTTCGCCTCGGTGTACCGCATCTGGGCCGGCGGCAGGCCGGCGAGGGAGCCGAAGTTGCCCTGTTTGGCGATCAGCTCGCCCCGCATGACCCACGGCTGGGCCATGCGGGCCAGCGTGGGATAGATCGCCCCGTCGCCGTGCGGGTGATACCGCTTCATGGTCTCCCCGACGATGCCGGCGCACTTGGTCGTGCTGCCGCCGGGGCTGAGGTTCAGGTCCCGCATCGCCACGAGAATCCGGCGCTGGGAGGGCTTGAGCCCGTCCCGCACGTCCGGCAGCGCCCGACTGACGATCACGCTCATGGCGTACGTCAGATAGCTGGTCCGCATCTCGTCCTGGATGTCCAGGGGCCGCACCTTGCCGACGTTCCCGCCGGCGGCGGGGTCGGGACGCGGCTCGACGATCTCGTCCCCGGTCAGGGCGTCCTGTGAACTCTCGGGGGTCTCGTCAGCCAATGCGACGGCTCGGATAGAAGAGGTGAAGCGACTCAGTTCCTCATTCTACCGCCGGGGCCGCAAACCTCAACGGCGACAACGGCTTGCGACGCGAAACCCGTGTCATCATTCTCACGACCGCCCGCATCGCGCGAGT
Source organism: Alienimonas californiensis (assembly GCF_007743815.1). Classification (GTDB taxonomy): domain Bacteria; phylum Planctomycetota; class Planctomycetia; order Planctomycetales; family Planctomycetaceae; genus Alienimonas; species Alienimonas californiensis. The sequence continues at coordinate 4,184,029 of NZ_CP036265.1, read as the reverse complement.
CGCCCTGCCGACAGGACGAACCGCCGCCCGGAAGGAGCCGACCGCTAGGCGGTTTGCGGCGCCCCCCGGCTCGGTGCGTCGCTGGGGGAACGCCGGTGGGGGAACGCCGGTGGGCGTCACCGGGTTCCAGGCCGGTCCGCCGCGTCGGCTGAACCCATCGACGCGGCAGTTCTTGACCTTGGCGGCGGCGCCGTCAGACTCGCGCCCTCCCCTCCTCAAGCTCTCCAGTTCCATGCGCCACGTTTCGCTGCCGCTCATCCTGGCGTTCATCTGCTCCGCCGGAGGGACGAGTCCGCTTCGGGCGAATCTGCCCGACCCTCCGGCGCCGGACGCAGCGGCTGCGGATCAGCCCTCCACGCACCGGACCGAACTGCGGGTCGGAATCATCGGCTTGGATACGTCCCACGTGACGGCCTTCACGAAACTGCTGAACGCGGAGGATCCGTCCCCAGAGTTGGCCGGCTGCCGCGTGGTCGCGGCGTATCCGCAAGGCAGTCCGGACATCGAGTCCAGCGTCATGCGGGTCCCGGGATACACGGAGCAGGTCCGTGAAATGGGCGTGGAAATCGTGGACTCGATCGACGCCCTGGTGGCGAAGGTCGACGTGATCCTGCTGGAATCGAACGACGGCCGACCGCACCTCGAACAAATCCTCCCGGCGCTGCGTGCGGGCAAACCCGTCTTCGTGGACAAGCCGATCGCCGGCTCGCTGACCGACGCCGTGGCGATCTTCGCCGCGGCGGAGAAGTATGAGGTCCCGATCTTTTCCGCCTCCTCGCTACGCTACGCGGAGGGCGCCCAGGCGCTCCGTCACGGCAAGATCGGCGAGATCCTCGGCTGCGACGCGTACAGCCCGGCGGCCTTGGAGCCCACCCACCCGGACCTGTACTGGTACGGCATCCACGGCGTGGAAACGTTGTTCACCGTCATGGGAACCGGTTGCGAGTCGGTCTCCCGCACCCACACGCCCGAGTGCGACGTCGTTGTCGGCGTGTGGGACGGCGGCCGAATCGGGACGTTCCGCGGCATTCGGGAAGGAAAGCGGGGCTACGGCGGACAGGCGTTCGGCACGACCGGCAATGCGGCGATCGGCGAGTACGGCGGCTACCGCCCGCTGCTGGTGGAGATCGTCCGCTTTTTCCGCACCGAACAGCCCCCCGTCTCCGAGGAGGAGACCCTCGAGATTTACGCTTTCATGGAAGCTGCGGACGAGAGCAAACGCCAAGGCGGCGCGTCCGTCGCCCTGGAGGACGTCATGAAGAAGGCGCGTAGGCAGGCGACCGACCGCCTGAAGTCCCTCGGCGTCGACTGACGGGGCGGCGATCGGCTCGCCCGGCTCCCGCTATCCGCGGACGTCCGCGCGACCGTGCCAACTGTGCGGCACGCCCCGCATCAGCAGGGCGTGGTCGAACGCCACCGAGCCGGGCGGAAAGCGGGTTTCGTCCTCGAAGTAGGCGCTTCGAACGCTCTCCACCGCCAGCGGCTCCACCGCCCAGCCGTCGCAGCACAGTTCCAGCCCGTCGAACCGCGTCGGCTCGGCCGTCGCGGAGTAGCCCAGCGAACCGGCCTCGAAGAACGCGGACGCCTCCGCCGCCGAGGCGAACGCGGAGTCCGCCGGCAGCTCCTTCCCCGGGCGGACCGTCACGGCGATCGAGGCGGCGCCGTCGTCGCTCCGGAAGGCGACGGAGAGACGGTCGCCCGACTCGTGCACCTCGAACCGGGCATGGTGATGAACGCCCGGAAACACACGCCCGCCGACGAGGGCGTTCAGCCGGGAACTGGTGTCGCGGCGGGGGATGAACACGCCGGTGCGGCGCTCGCCGTCGGCGTCCCACTCGACGGCGACGCGGTGGGCGGCGTTCTCCGACCCGATCCCGACCGGCAGCGGCAGGAACGCCGGCCGGATTTGCTTCAGCCGGATCAGACAGATGCCCGCCATCGCCGCCCCGTTCACCAACTGCGGCCGAAACGGCGCCGGCAGCGCCGCCGCGGCGACCGCCGGGTCGACGCGGTAGTTCACCAGGATGCGGCGATCGATCACGCCGCGGACGGCCGGCATGCGCATGGCGGGGGCTCTGCACGGGTTGTGTCCCGTGCAGACCGCCTGCCCCGGGCGGCGCTAACCGTCGCCGTGCTTCGACTGCGGCTGAGGAGTCGGCTCCGCCTTCGCCGGGCCGTTCTTCGACGGCGGCGGCGGGCCGGCGGTCGCTCGCTGGGTTGCTTTGTCGGCGCCCTTCTGCGCCGCTTCGTCGCGGTCCTCGGCCAGCTTCACGAGCGTCTCCGGCAGTTCGATGCCGGCGACGTCGCGCATCACCTCCATCATCGGCGGCAGCGTGCGGGCCATGTTCTGCAGGAAACCGGCGGTGCTGCTCTGGCCGTTCTTCCCGCCGCCCTCCCAGACGACCACCTTGTCGAACTTGATGTTCGAAATCGCCTTCGCGGACGCCTCCGTGAGGGCGTCCAGGTGTTCGAGCATCAACATCTGGAAGGCCTTGTCGCTGCCGCCGCAGGCCGCCACGATCCGCTCCAGACCCTCGGCCTTCTTGGCCATGATCTCGTACTGACCGCGGGCCTCGGCCTCGAACTTGGCGAAGATCGCGTGGGCCTCGGCGTCGGCTTCGATGCGGCGCTGCTCGCCGGCGGCCTCGGCGTCGACAATCCGCTTCGCCTTCTGGGCCTTGGCGTGGGCCTCCAGCTCGGCCCGCTGCTCCGCTTCGACCTTCTCCGCCTCGGCGAGGGCGGCCTTCGTCATCGCCCGGAAGGCGGCCTCCTGCACGGCGGCCTCGGCCTCTCGCTTGCGGGTCTCGGCGAGCTGGTACGCCTCGGCGTTCTTCACGCCCAGTGTGGCACGGGAGGCGGCGACGAGGGCGGCGGCTTCGTTCTCGCCCGCGACGGCTGCGGCGTCGGCCTGGGCGTTCTTGATCCGCTTCTCGCGCTCCGCTTCCTTGACCTGCACGTCGCGTTCGAACTGGGCCCGCTGTTCGCCGACGGCCTGATCGCGCTCGTAGTCCGCCACGCCGATCGCCTGGTCGCGGGAGGCCCCGCGGGTGCCCAGTTCCCGCTCTTTGTTCGCCACGGCGACGGCGATCTCCCGCTCCCGCTGGGCCTCGGCGACGCGGACCTCGCCGAGCTTCTCCTGATCCGCCACGTCGCCGCGGGCCGTCTGCACCGCCTGCGAGGCGGCCTTCTTGCCGATGGCGTCGATGTAGCCGGACTCGTCCTGAATGTCCGTGATATTGACGTTAATTAGCACCAGGCCGATCTTGCGCAGCTCCGGCTCCACGCTGTTCTGCACGTGGGAGAGGAACGTGTCCCGGTCGCGGTTGATGTCCTCGATTCGCATCGAAGCGATCACCTGCCGGAGTTGGCCGAAGATGATCTCCTGGGCCTGCGATTTGATCTCCTCGGTGCCGAGCCCCAGCAGGCGGATGGCGGCGTTGGTCATCAGTTCCGGCGTCGTGCCGACGGCCACCGTGAACACGCTGGGCACGTTGACCCGGATGTTTTCCATCGAGAGCGCCCCGCGGAGGGGGATCTCGATCTGGATCGGGTCCAGCGAGAGGTAGTCGTGGTCCTGAATCAGCGGCCAGACGAAGCTCGCCCCGCCGTGCAGACACTTCACGGCCTGCCCCTGGCCCTCTTCGGCGGCGCCGCCGGTCTTGCCGTAGATCACCAGCACGCGGTTCGACGGGCAGCGTTTATAGCGCTTCACCACCAACATCAGCAGGGTGAAGGCGACGAGGGCGGCGGCGACGACCGCGAAGCCGACGTACAGCATCGCGTTCGATTCGCCCTCAAACTGGGCGAGCGGCGGGAGAAACATGGCGTAAAGTCCTGAGCGGAGGGGGCGAACGGCGAGGGGGGCGAGAGTCCCTGAGTCGAGGGGGAATCAAAACTAGGTCTCAAATCGCCGCGACGTCGGCGGTGTTCGGTCCGGCGAGGTCCCGGACGACGATCTTCGTGCCGCTGGGCAGCTCCGGGCCGTCGGTGACGGCGGCCATCTCCACGGTCCGGCCGGCGTACTCCAGCAGCACCTTGCCGACGCCGGAGCGGTCGGCCGGCACGCGGACGTAAACCGTGCCGTAGCAACCGGCGACGCCTTCGGTGGTCACCGTGCCGTCGGCCCCGAGCCGGTGGAGCTGCCGCATCACCCAACTGACAGCGACCAGCCCCGCGGCGCCGCCCAGCAGGGCCGCGAGCGCCGTCAGCCATCCGGCCCACCGCAGTTCGGAGCCGATCAGCCCGAACAGTCCGGCGAACGTCGCCGCCGCGGTGAGGGCCCGCAGCGACAGCGCGCCCACGAAGCTGCCGTGCCCGCTGTGGTCGCCGCCCTGATCGCCGGCGTCGGCGTCCGGCACGTCCAGGTCGGGCGTGTCGAAGTCCGGGGTGTCGGCGTCGAAGTCGGCCTCGAAATCTCCCCCGAGGCCCAGCAGCGTGGCCACGACTTGGCAGAGCAGCAGCGTGCCGCCGGCGAGGGCGAGGACGGTGTAAACGGTGAACATCGCGAAGGCTCCTCCGGTGCGGGGGAATGTCGAGCCGGGGTCGTCAGCTCCCGGAGGCGAACGACGAACGCGGCCCGCCGGTTCACGACAACTTGAGCGGAGACCGAGGCGAGCGGGGGGCGCCGCCACGCCGCACCCTACCGTTCCGGCATGCCGGCTGCTCCGCCCCGACCTGACGAGCGACGTTGCAATCTGTGCACGCATTGTCGATCCCCGCGACCGCCGAGAATGTGGTCTGCGCTCCGAACGCCCGCCCGGGTACCATCCCAGCCCCATGCCCACCGCCCCCGCCCCGCCGCAGGACGCCCGCAACGCCCCCGCCGAGCCGCGACCGGCCAGCGGCGGCGAGGGGTACTCCGGCTTCGATCCGCTGGCGGAAACGGTTCGCCCGAGCCCCGCGGACGTGGCGGTCACCCGGCAGCTTAGCCGCCCCGGCGCCCGCCGGGCGGAGCCGAAACCGGCCGATCCGCCCGGCTACCGCCTCCGGCACCTGCTGGGCCGCGGGGGGTTCGGGGCCGTCTGGCTGGCGACGGAATCGGCGACCGGAAAACAGGTCGCGGTGAAGACGTTTCGCCACGTCCGGGCCCTCGACTGGCCGCTGCTGACCCGGGAAGTGGAGAAGCTCGCAGCGCTGGACGCCAGTCGGCACGTCGTCCAGTTGCTGGGCGTCGGCTGGGAGGCGGACCCGCCGTACTACGTGATGGAGTACCTGCCGGACGGCTCGCTGGCGGATCTGCTCGACACCGCGGCGCCGCTTCCTCCGGCACGGGCCGCGGAACTGGCGGAGGGCATCGCCGCGGGGCTGGTGCACGCCCACGGCAGCGGCATCCTGCACTGCGATCTGAAGCCGGGGAACGTCCTGCTGGACCGCGACGGCGGGCCGCGGCTGTGCGACTTCGGGCAGGCCCGCGGCGTGGGCGCGGGCGACGGCGGCGGCACCGCGGACGATTCCGCCTCGGAGTCCCGCACCGGCGGCCGGCCGCTGGGCACGCTGTTCTACATGCCCCCGGAGCAGGTCGCCCCGGACGCCGCCCCGGACGCCCGCTGGGACGTGTACGCCCTTGGCGCCGTCCTCTACGAGATGCTCACCGGCCACCCGCCGCACCGGACAGACGAACTGTCCGAACGCCTCAAGCGGTGCTCCCCCGGCGAACGGCTGGCCGTCTACGCCAAGGAGGTGAAGGACGCCCCCCGCCCCACGGAGCACCTGAAGGTCCGCGGCATCGACGCGGCCCTGGTGCGGATCGTCGATCGTTGCCTGAACCCCGACTGTACCCAGCGCTACCCGAACGCCCAGGCGGTCCGCACCGCCCTGCGGCAACGCTCCGAGGACGCCGCCCGCCGCTCGCGGGCCCGCTGGGCACTGCTCGGCCCGGCGGCGGTCGCGGCGGCGCTGCTGGTCGTGGGCACGCTGCTCGTCGGCCGCACCCTGGAGGCCGGGCGAGGTCAGGTCGTGGAGCGGGCGATGGAGGCGAACGCCCTCTCCGCCGGCCTCGTCGCCCACAGCCTCGAACAGGTGGTGAATCGCCAGCGGGTCGAACTGGAACAGATCGCCGCCGATCCCCGCCTCGCTGACCTGATCGCCGACGCGACCGCCGCCGGGTGGGAGGAGGGGGCGGCCCGGTCGACGCTGTTCTCCTACCTCTCGCTCGTCACGCCCGCGGTGGTCGAGGAACAGGAGGAACAGGCCGCCGCGACCGCGGACGGCGCCACCGACCTCAGTTGGTTCCTGCAGGACGCGACCGGCATGACCCGGTGGCGGAACCCGCCCGACGACGAAGTGGTCGACCACAGCTTCGTCTGGCGGGACTACTTCCACGGGCAGGGCAAGCACCTTCCCCCAGACACGCCGGTCGGCTCGATCCCGCCGGTCGACCGCACGCACGTCTCCCTGTCGTACCGCTCGACCAGCACGGAGGAGTGGAAGCTCGCCATCACCACCCCGATCCGCGACGCCGAGGGCAACATCGTTGCCCTGCTGGCCCGCACGGCGCTCCTGGACGCGTTGCTGTCCGAATACGACTCCACGAAACGCACCGTGACCCACGAGGGGCAGGCGGGCGACGACGCCGTCCGCTACACCCGGGTGATCGCCCTGTACGAACGGCAGTCGGGCCGCCTGCTGGACCATCCCTGGCTCGCCAAACGCCCCGACACCAGGATCGTCGTCGAGTTGCCGGACGGGGAACGGCAGGCCATCGACGCCGCCCTCGCCGACGGCCGCGGCAGCTTCCGCACCGATCGGCACCTCGATCCGACGGCGGCGGTCGACGGCGGGCAGGCCTTCGCCGGGATGTGGATCTCCGCGTTCGCCCCGGTCGGGGGGACGGACTGGGTCGTTGTCGTGCAGGAACCTCGGGACGATGCCCTGCGATTGATGGAAGGCTTGGGCGAAAGGTTGCGGCTGGTCGGGGCGTTCGTCGTCGGCGGCCTCGTGTTGACGCTGGGCGGCCTACTGTATTGGTTTACCCGCGATCGGGCCGGGGCGTGAGCGGGGAGCCCGGGGAAGCGGACGGCTGGACGATCGCCGTCGACGGCGGGCGTTCGCTGACCGTGCGGCCGGGCGAATCCCGTTCGATCGGCCGCTCCGCCCTCTGCGATCTGCGGGTGCCGAGCGATCCCCGGCTCTCGCGGGTGCATTTTCGCGTCTCCGTCGGCGACGCGGATACGCTGACGATCCGCGACGGGACCGACGGCCGCAACCCGCTGTTTTGCAACGGCGAGCGGGTGCACGGCACGGTCCATCTCCAGGACGCCGCCCGGCTCGCCGCCGGCCGCACCCGTTTTCGGGTCCGCCCGCCCGCCGCCGCGGAGGACGAGGGGACCGTCTTCCCCGGGGAGGACGGCTTCCCGGGCGACGACGCCCCCGGCTCCAGTGCCGTCGGCACGCTGTCGGAAGGCGCCCTCACCTTCGACGCCCGCACCCTCGCCGGCGTGGCCGTCACCCGGCCGGATCGCCGCTTCGAGGCCGTCGCCCGCCTGCCGGAGGTGCTCCGCACGCCGGACGACGCCCGCCGCCTGCCCGCGCTCTGCGGCCTGCTGCTGGCCGGCGTGCAGGACGCCGAAGCCGTCGCCGTCGTCGCCCGCGTCAAACAGGGCGAGCCGGGGGCGTCCGTCCCCGGAGCGCACGCGGTGCAGTTGCGAAGCTGGTCCGGCCGCAACGAGTTGAACGGTCCGCCGCAGGTCCCCCAGGAGTTGATCACGGCCTCCCTGAACGCCGGCGAGGCGATCCTCAGCCCGTCCGTCGGCGGGTGGGCGTTTGTGGTGCCGATCGCCGACGCCCAGTCCGAAGGATCGGGCACCGCCCCGGCCGACCGCGGCCTGTTGGTGCTCGGGTCCAACGCCGCCGGGCCGGCGGAGCGGGCCGCCGATGTGCGGTTCGTCTCGCTGGTCGCGGAGATCGTCTCCGCCGCCGATCGCAGCGGTCGGCTCGAACGGCAGGCGGCGACGCTGCGGCCCTTCCTCCCCCCCCGCGTGCTGGAGGCGCTGGGCGAGTCCCCGGACCCGGCGGCGTTGGCCCCGGCGGAGTGCACCGCCAGCGTGGTGTTCTGCGACCTGCGAGGGTTCAGCCGAACCAGCGAAGAACTCTCCGCCGACCTACCGGCGCTGCTGGCCCGGGTGTCGGCGGCGCTGAGCGTGATGACGCACCGCATCCGCGAGGCCGGCGGGGTGACGGGCGATTTCCTCGGCGACGCCGCCCTCGCCTTCTGGGGCTGGCCGACCACGGACCCGACCGCCCCGCTCAAGGCCGCGACCGCCGCGGTTCGCATCGCCGGGGATTTCGCCGCCCGCCGCGACCCCGGCGATCCGCTGGCCGGCTTCCGGGTGGGGGTGGGGGTCGCGACGGGTCCCGCGGTCGCGGGGCGGATCGGGACGGAGGACCAGGCGAAGATCACCGTGTTCGGCCCGACGGCGAACCTCGCCAGCCGTTTGGAAGGCCTGTGCGGCCCGCTGCGGGTGCCGGTCGTCTGCGACGCGGCGACGGCGGACGCGGTGCTCGCCGCACAGGGGGCCAGCGCCGGCGACGTCCCGCTGCGGGTGCGGCCGCTGGGGACGGTGCGGCCGGCGAAAATGCAGCGGGCGGTGCGGGTCAGCGAACTGCTCCCGCCTCACGGCCCGGCACCGGAGGGCTCCCCGCTGACCGACCGGGACCTCGCCCGCTACGCCGAGGCCGTCGCCGCCTTCACCGCCGGCGACTGGCCGCGGGCCGCCGAGGTGCTGCAGGACCACCCCGCCTTCGACCTCGCCCAGGACTTCCTGCGGGTCCGCCTCGCCGAAGGCCACCGCACCGCCCCCCCCGGCTGGGACGGCGTGATTCGAGTGGACGAGAAATAACCGCCCGGATGAGCCGGACCGGCAAGGCGTTCAAGGCGTCCGCCCCCGGAGGGTGATCGCCTTGAACGCCTTGGGACTGATCCCGCCCGATTACCGCCGGGCGTAGTCGGTCTTCAGGCTGACCCAGGCACCGTTCTGTTCGCTGCTCTCGACGGACTTGGTGACGAACAACATGCCCTCGGCCCCGTCGTAGACGTTGGGGTAGAGGGTGTCGCGGGTCGTCTCGGAGCGGCCTTGGAAGCTGGTCCCCTCGGAGCGGGCGATCATGGCGTCGTAGGCGGCCCGGTAGACGTTGCCGAAGGCTTCGAAGAAGCCCTCCGGGTGCCCGCTGGGCAGGCGGCAGCTGTTGCGGGCGAGGTCCGAGAGGTACGCGGCGTTCGGGTCGCGGGTGTAAAGCTTTGCCGGCTGGCCGTTCTGGCGGACCCACATCTCGTTGGGGTTCTCCTGCCGCCAAACCAGCGAGGCCTTCGTGCCGTCGATCTCCACGTACAGGTTGTTCTCGTGGCCGTGGGAGATTTGGGAGGCCGTCACCGTGCCCAGCGCCCCGTTCTGATACCGGACGACGGCGTGGCCGTAGTCGTCCAGCTTGCGGCCCTCCACGAAGGACTTCAGGTTGCAGGACAGCTCCTCCGGCAGACAGCCCGTCATGAACCGGCCGATGTTGTAGGCGTGCGTGGCGATGTCGCCGAACGCCCCCGCAGCGCCGCTCTTGCCGGGGTCGGCCCGCCAGCTGGCCTGCTTCTGGCCGGTCTCCTCCAGCGGCTCCCGCAGCCAGCCCTGGATGTAGTTGCTGCGGATCGCGTTGATCTCGCCGAGGTCCCCGTTCAAGCACATCTCCCGGGCCTGCCGGATCAGCGGGTAGCCGGTGTAGTTGTGCATCAGGGCGAACACGCCGGGGGTGTTCTCGACCACCTTGACCAGCTCCTCGGCCTGGGGGAGGTCGAAGGTCATCGGCTTGTCGCAGACGACGTTGAAGCCCGCCTCGGCGGCCGTCTTGGCGATCTCGAAGTGGGTGTGATTCGGGGTCGCGATCGAGACGAAGTCGATCCGGTCGTCCTCCGGCCGGGCGAGTTCCTTCTCCACCAGTTCGTGGATGCTGGTGTAGGCCCGGTCCTCGGGGATGGCGTAGCTGGGGGCGCTCTTTTTGGCCCGCTCCGGGTTGCTGGAGAGGGCGCCGGCGACCAATTCGGCCCGGTTGTCCAGTAGGGCGCCGGTGGCGTGCACCCGGCCGATGAACGACCCGCTGCCGCCGCCGACCAGGGCCATCCGCAGCTTGCGGTTCAGGCTGCCGTTGGTGGTCGGGTAGTCGTCGGACGGTTGGGCGGGCATCGCGGCGGGGGGGAGACGAGGAGACGGGCGAACGACGGTCGAGACAGGGGGCAGGCTAGCCGGCAGGCGGGCGCCGGTGCAAAGCGACCGGGGGCTGAGGCGAGCGTGGGGGCGTGAGCCCCCCGTGCGATTCGTGATGGCCCCGCTGGGAGAACTCAGGGGGCTTACGCCCCCGCTCGCCTCGGGCTGTCGGGCGTCGGTAGACTGCGGGCGTTCCCCTCACCGTCGCCCGCGGTCGCGGGCCGTCTCCCGAAAGCCGAACCCATGTCGCTGTCTCCCCGCCGTTCGCTGGCGCCCCTCGCTCTCCTGGCCGTCGGGGCCGTGGCCGGGTCCGTCGGGACCGCCGTGCTCTCGCCGGCCTCGCTGAAGGCCGAGGCGGTCGACCGGAACGAGAAGATGGCGGTGTTCACCAGCCCGCTGTCGATCGGCCGGCCGGGCGAGGCGGTGTTCGTGCTGGACAGCACGACCGGCACGCTGGTCGGCGGGGTGCTGGGCAACGGCGGGTTCAACACCAGCTACGCCCGCAGCATCGCCGCGGACTTTGGCGACCGGGCCGGCCTGGCCGAGTACGCCGTCGTCGCCGGCAGCACCGACAACGGCGCCGGCGTCATCTACATCGCCGAGAACCGCAGCGGCGTGGTCGTCGCCTACGGCATCCCGGACGGCAGCGGCCGCCAGTTCCCCCTCGTCCCGGCCGGCAAGTTCAACTTCAAAGCGGCCATGCAGTAAGGACGTTTGAGGGCGAGCGAGGGGGCGTCAGCCCGCCGTGCGACGGGACGCGTGCGAGAACACGGGGGGCTCACGCCCCTCGCTCGCCTCACGCCCGCTCGCACACCACCGCGGCGGCTTTGCCTTCGAGCTTGGCGAAGATCAGCGTCCGCCGCGGCCCGCCCGGCGTGAGCGGCAGTTTGCGGCGGACGGCGGCGGCGTCGGTCGGCAGGTGGCGACATTTCACCTCCACGTCGCCGGCCCCCGTCTCGCCGATCGCGGCCCGGTAGCGGCGGGCGTTGTTCGGGCAGACCGCCAGCACCCGAAACGCGGTGGCGAACGGGGTCTCGACCCGCGGTCCGGTGAGGTACTCCTCCGCGTCGTCCAGCCGTTGAAGGCCGGTCCGTTCGCACAGCTCGTCCACCAGCCCGGCCCGCACGACCGACGGGTCGGGGTCGTAGAGGTAGTCCGCGATCGGCCCGACGGTCGGAATCGCGGCGAACGGGTCGGCGGCGAGGGTGTGCGTGTCGTCGTCCAGCAACACAGTCGCCCGGTGCACGCCGGGGTCGGCGAGGGAACCGAACCAGACGGTCGCCTCGCGGCACTCGCCGCCGTGGGAGATCAGCTCGATTTCGCAGTCGGGGAACTTGCCGCCCCAGTTCGAGGCCGGGCTGACCTTGATCGCCCCGCCGGCCGCCGACGCGGCGAGGGACCGCATGAACGACAGGTCCGGGGCGTAATCTTCGAGCCGCTTCTCCCGCCGTTTGGCCCCACGTTCCCCGCCGGGGCGGCGGTCCGGGTCGAGGTGCACGAACGCCCCGGACACGTTCACCTCCTCCGCGGACGCCGTTTCCGCCGTCACCCGGTCGGACACGCCGTGGAGGGCGGCGTTCTGCGTCGCCATCCAGCCGGCGACGGGGTCGCGGTCCACGGTGCGGACGGGGACGAACTCCGCCAGAGCGATCGCGTCCCCGCCCAGCCCGCCGCAGAGGTCCAACACCGGCGAGCCGTTCCCTCCGGGGGCTGACGCCCCCGGCTCGCCTGCGTTCATTCGTGCGGCGAACCGGCGGGCCTTGTGCCGGGCGACGGCTTCGCCGGTGGCCTGTTCGAGCCGGACCCGGTCGAACCACATGCGGTCGCCGAGGCGAAACTTTTCGACGGCCCGGCCTCGGAGTTCGGCCAGCGTGAGGGCCGCGGCGACGGCCTCCGCGGGGTGCTCCTTCCGCAAGGCAGCCTGCTCCGCCGGGGCGTTCCCCCGCTCGGCGGCCGCCGCGACGAGATCGGGGCGCTCGCGGAGGTACTCCAACCACCGCACGTCGGACAGCGGCGGCCCTGGCGAGCGGGGGGCGTCAGCCCCCTGAGTCGAACGAGCATCGGGCGACATCACAGGAGGGCCCCCCGCAGTAGCTCGGCGACGCGGTCGTCGGAACAGGCCCCCGCCGGCAGTTCTTCCGTGCGCACGAGCCGGGTCGCACCGTCCGCGGCGACCAGCAGCAGGGCCGCCTCCCCTCCTCCCAGCGGCGCCAACGCGGTTCGCTCCGCCCATAACCGCGGGACGAGCCGATCCGGCAGCCCGACCCCGGCCACCTCCGCGGCCGTCGCCGCCGCCACGCCCGCCGACATGCCCAAGGCGTTCAAGGCGTCCGGCCCCGGGGGGTGAACGCCTTGGACGCCTTGACCTGTTCGGCCCCCGTTCGGCGCCGCCGGCAGGATCAACCGTTCGATTCGTCCCGTCACTGCAGGCAGCACGTCGGCCAGCGGAGGAATGTGATAGTCGAGCCCCCGCCGCTGTTCGACGCGACGCGATAGTTGCAGTGCGTCCGCTAATCGACCGCGGGCGTCGGCGAGGGGATCGCTCACGGTCTCCGAGTTGACCGGGTCGTCGCTCGCCTCCCCGGGGACAGACGCCCCCGGCTCGGCGATGGGGAACCGGGCGAGTTCGTCCCGCTCTTCATTGCTCGCCAGACGCTCCGCCAGTTCGGCGACATGCACGGCGGAGGGTCGCGGCGACGGCAGCGGGCGGCGGAGGTCGTAGGGTTCGCAGGGTTCCGTGGACCGCAGCACGTCCGCGAACTTTTCCGGCGGCGTGCCCCGCTTCGGCCCCGGCAGGGCTTTGCCGGTCCCGGCCGGCTTGTCGTGGTGCACCAGGACCTGCGGAGCGAAGAACAGCGGATCGCCCGCGGAGCGGTCCTCCCGCGGCTTGCCGGTGGTGAGGTCGAACACGGCGTCCAGCGTTTTGAGCGGCACGCCCGTCGGGGCGTCCGCGGCGCCGCCGGGCGCCTCGTCCTTCGCCAGCGGTCGGGCGGCCGAGAGGATCAGCCGGTCCGCCGCCCGGGTGGCGGCGACGTAGAAGACCCGCACGCTTTCGGCCTCCTCGGCGACCTGCTCCCGGGCCTTCCAGATCTCCGCCCCGTGGTCGATCAGGTCTTCTCCGTGCTGGCAGGAGAGCGGCACGATCGGGCCCAGTTCCGGGTCGAAGGTGCCGGAGACCGAGACCGACGGCGGCTTGCGGTCCAGATCGCAGGCGACCACCACGGGGAACTCCAGCCCCTTCGAGCCGTGCACGGTCATCAGGGTGACGACGTTTTCGTCCTGCGTGACGGTGGCGGCTTCGTCCTCGGTGAGGGTTTCCTTGACGCTCTCCAGCAGCCGGGCCGCGAAGCCGCGGAGGCCGCCCTCGGGGGCGGCGTCGGCGTTGCGGGCCATGCGCAGGAGCTTTTGCAGGTTCGCCAGCTTGCGTTCGCCCAGGAACTCCAACATGACGGAGCCGTCGTACCCAAAGGCCTGCACCGCCCGCTCCAACAACCCGCCCGGCCCGAGCCGCGACCGGCAGGCCAGCAAATCCCGCAGCACGACCCGAGCATGGGCCAAACGCTCCGCCTGATCCTCCAGCAGAGAGAACGGGGTGTCATCAAGAACGGCGGCGGCCAGCGGAGCCTGTCGCACCGATGCGACACTGCCCCGATGATTTTCGGAGACACTCTCCCCCGAGGCGTCCAAGGCGTCCAAGATGACCGCCCCCGGGGGGTGAACGGCTTGAACGGCTTGGGCGGATCGCCGTTCCCCCACCGCCTCGGCGTCGGTAAGAGTGAACAAAGTGTCATCCGATAGGCCGCACAGCGGACTCCGCAACACGCCGGCCAGCGAGAGGGTGTCGTCCGGGTCGTCCAGCCAGAGGAGGAGGTGCACCAGATCCTGCACTTCCTGCTGGGCGAAGAATGATTTGCCGCCGGCGACGTAGGCGTCCACGCCCACCTCCCGCAGCGCGTCCTCGTAGAGCTTCACGTCGCCCAACGTTCGGAACAGCAGACAGACGTCGCCCGGCTTGGGCGGGCGGTCCGCTGCCCCTTTGACTCGCACGCACGGCCTGCCGTCGAGCAGTTCGCGGATGCGGGCGGCCACCCATTTCGCCTCCACCTCCCGGCAGGCCGCGGCCGTCGCCCTCTTACCGTCCGGGCCGGCAGGGACGGTCGGCAGAAGGAACTCCACGTGCGGCCCGCCGCCGGATTCCAGATCCCCGACGCCCCCGCCCTCCACCGGCGGCGATTCCAGCGGTTCGTAAGCCGGCATCACCGGATCGAACAGGGCGTTGACGAACCGCAGGATCTCCGGCCGGCTGCGAAAATTCTTCGTCAGCGGCAACCGCCCGGCGGGCGCCAGTTCGCCCCGCATCCGGCCGAAGACCTCCGGGTCCGCCCCGGTGAAGCGGTAGATGCTCTGCTTCGAGTCCCCCACGAGGAACAGCTTGCCGGCGTCCTCCCCCGCGGCGAGCCCGGCGATCTGGCGGACCAACTCCGCCTGGACGGGGCTGGTGTCCTGGAACTCATCGACCATCAGCAGCCGGATCGACCGGGCGACCTTCTCCCGCACCGCGTCGTCGCGGAGCAGCCGGGCGGCGAGCCGCAGTTGATCGCCGAAGTCCAGCCGGGCGGTGTCCCGCTTGCTGCGTTCGTACCGCTTCGCCGCGGCGGCGGCCAGCGGTAGGTAGGCCCGCACGGTCGGCAGGGCCGCGGCGAAGTCCGGCGGACTGTCGCCCAGCGTCTTGAGCAGACCGTCGATCGCGCCGCGGAACGGGGCGAGGTGGGCTTGGATCACCCCGTAGTCGTCGCCCTCCCACATCTTCTTCGACTGCCCCAGCTTGCCGGTGAGGGCCAGCGGTCGCAGGTCCGCCAGCCGGTCCCGCAGCCGATCCGGCGTCGGCGGCGGGCCGGTGAGGAGCAGTTCCAGCTCGGTCAGCAGCGTGCGCCGGTCGGCGGCCTTCGCCGGGGTGGTCGTCAGGTTCCGTTGCAGCACCGGCCGCAGGGCCGCCCAGTCGGCCGAGTCCCGCAGGGCGTCGAACTGCGGGTCGATCAGTTCCCGCGCCCACGCCCCGGCCCGGGCGGCGACGAGGTCCGCGGTCGTCCACGGCTTCTCGAGCAGTTCGCGGTCGGTGTCGAGCAGGTTGAGCAACACGCCCCGCACCGCCGTCAGCCCGCAGCGGGTGACGAGGTCGCGGGGGGACAGCGCCTCCGGGTCGTCGTGCTTCGCCGGGTCGCGGGCCAGGGCGGTTTTGAGCACGGCGTCGACGGCGTCGGTCCGCAGGTCGGCCTCCTCGGTGGCCTCGACGGTACGGAAGGCCGGATCGAGGTCCGCGGCGGCGGCGTTCTCCTTCAGCAGGGCCGTGCAGAACCCGTGGATCGTGCTGATGCGGGCGGTGTCCAGCCGGCGCTGGATCGTGCGCCACCAGACCCGCTGCTCCGTTCGAGCCGGGTCGCGGAGCCGGCGACCGACCTCCCGCCGCACCCGGGAGACCATCTCCGCGGTGGCCTTCTCCGTGAAGGTGATCGCCACCACCGCCGGCAGGCCGTAGGGGCCGGGACTGTCCTGCTCCCGGGCCGGGTCGAGTTCGTGCAGGAACCGTTCGATCAGCACGAACGTCTTCCCGCACCCGGCCCCGGCACTCAGGCCGACGGACGAACCGGAATGAAAGACCGCCGCCTCCTGCTGCGGGTGCATCCGCGGAGCGGCCGGCGAGCCGGGGGCGTGAGCCCCCGGAGCGGGTGCGAGCAATTCACTCATCCTCGTCCCCCACAACCGGGCCGGTCCGCCACGGCGGGGGCCACTTTTCGAGCCGCTCCGCGACGGCCCGCACCTCCGCGGCTCGGCCGACGCGGGCGTGATCGGAGAACGTCTGCGTCTCGCCCTTCTCCGGGCAGATCGGGAAGACCCCGCTGCGGATCGCCCCCGCCAGCAGGGGCACCACGGCGTCGAGGTCCTCCTCTAAGGTGGGCAGCAACTCGGCGACGCACTTCTTGCCGCCGCGGGAGATGCCGTTCCGCGGCCCCTCCGTCTTCACACCCCAATACACCAGCATGTGCGGCTCCGCGTCCGGGGGCGTCAGCCCGCAGCGGCGGGCAGCGACGGCGTAGAGGGCCAACTGTAGGGACGCCCCCGCGGCGACCCGCTCCGCGGTGAACTTGGGCACGGACGAACCCGTCTTGTAGTCCACGATGTTGTACGCCGGGACAGTCTCCCCGGACTCCAACGTCACGAACCCGAAGTCCAGCCGGTCGATGCGGCCGGTGACGGGCACCCCGCCGGGGTCGTTCGGGAAGCGGGCGGCTGGGGGGCGCTGCGACAGGTCCTCCGTGTCGTCCTCCTCCTCCGGGGTGCGGCGGCCGAAGGCGGCTTCGAGCCGATGCACCGTCGGCCCCTCGGCCCAGCCGGCGGCGAAGGTCCCGGCGTAGGCGGCCGCCTGCGTGGGGAACGCCTCGGACCACGCCGCCAGCAGGGCGCGTTCCGTCTCCCACAGCCCGTCGTGCCAGCGGGCCAGCGAGCGAGACCGCGGCTTCAGGGCGGCGATTTCTTCCTGGAGCAGCTCCACGGTCGGAGCGTCCTCGGACTGCTCCAACGCCCGCCGGTAGGCCCGGGAGAGGGCCGCGTGCATGGCGGTGCCGCGGTTCATCCGATCCTCCCGCAGCCCCGGCGGGTCGGGCCGTTCCACCCGCAACACGCGGTCGAGGAAGTAGCGGAACGGGTTCGCGGCGAACGTTTCGAGTTCGCTGGCGCTGAACTGGTAGCCGACCGGTCGCCGCTTCGCCCAATGGACTTGGGACCGCGTCGAGAGCCGCCCGTCGAACGCCGTCGGCCCCTTCGTCCGACTGCGGGCGGAGAGCATCGTCGCGGCGCCCAGCACGCAGCGGGCGGCCGGGGCCTCTCCCGGAGTGACGAGCAACCGGGCCAGCGGCCCCGCCTGCCCGCCGGTGCGTAGCTCCGACACGGCCAGCGCCCGGGCGTCCGCGGCGGTCAGCGCGCGGTCGAGCGCCGGGATCGGCGAGAGGCTGGCGGTCTTCGGCTCCGGGAACGTATCCGGGGCGAACAGATCGCGGACCGCCTCCACGAACGGCCCGGCGAAGCGTTCGCGGCCCTTCTCGTCCCGGGTCGTCCAGGAGAGCGTCAGCGATTTCGTCGGCCGGGTGACGACGCCGTAGAACAGCAGCATCTCCGCCCGGGCGTTGGCGTCGGCCAGGGCCGCGGGATCGTCCGCCTCCTCCCCGGACCGCGGCGGCGCCGGGTCGGCGGGGTTCGGCGGCCGGGGGAACTGGCCCTCGCCCAGACCAAGCAGAAAGAGGTGATCGCACCCCGCCGTGCGGGCCGTCTCGGCATCGACGAATGCCACGCCGCCCGCCGCCGCCGGCGGGCCCGGCACGCGGGCCGCGGCCAGCAGTTCGTCCGCCCAGTGCAGGAACTCGCCCAGCGAGAGCAGCCCGTCGTCCGCCTGGTGGTTTGGGTCCGCGTCGGCGGCGTGCTCGGCGGCGGCTTCGCTCAGCCAGCGGAGGGCGGCGTCGAGGTCGGCGGCGTCGTCCTCCCACGGCTCCCGCGGCAACTCGGCGGCGGCAGGATTGAACCCCAGGGTCTCGATGAGGGTGCGCAACCGCGCCACCCAGCCGGCCGGGTCCGTCGCGGTGCGGGTCGGTTCGAGTGCGGCGTTCAACGCCTCCACGGCGGCCGCCGTCAGCCGGCGATCAGCCTCCGGGGGGGCGTCGCGGTCGGGCGGTTTCGGTTCCTCGCCCTCGGCAGCGGGGGCGAAGGTGCGCACTGCCTTGAGCGCCGTGCGGCGGTCCTCCCCCACGTTGGCAAACCGCAGGACGCGGGCCGTCGCGGTGGCGGCGTCGGCGGGGAAGCCGAACGAGGGGTCGCGGAGCACGCCCAGCAGTCCCCGCAGCCCCCAGCCGGAGGCCTCGACCCGCCACGGGGCCAGCAGCGCCCGCACCGCCGGCCGACCGGCCAGCGGCAGCGGGCGGTCCGCGTCCACCGGCACCCCGCCGGCGTCGCAGAGGCGGAAGAATTCCTCGGCGTAAGTCCCCACGTCCCGGGCCGTGACAACCACCCGCTCCGCCGGTTCGCCCCGCATCAGCAGGCCCTTCACCGCGGCGACCGTCGCCCGCGCCTCGTCCTCGATCCGCCCGGCGGCGTACAGGGTGACGCCCTTGGCGACGGTCCGCCGCGGGGCCGGTTCGGCGGATTCGTCGAACAGCCACGCCGCGAGATGCCCCAACGCGTCGTCCGGCCGGCGGGGGGCGTGCCACTGGTAGATCGACTCGCCGCCCTGCTCCGCGAGCGGGTCGGAGAGTTCGTCGACGGTCCGCCAGACCGGCTCGAACAGGTCCGGCCGGTACGGGACGCCGGGTCGGGGTTTGGCCGACATGCCGGAGCCCTGCTCCAGCGGCAGGGCGATCACGGCCGCGTTCGCGGAGGCCGCCAGCGCGGCCAGCAGGTCGCGCTGGGTGGCGGTGAAACTCGTGAAGCCGTCGGCGACCAGCAGATCGAGCCGCCGCCCGTTTCCCGACCCGTCGGAGCCGAGCGCCGCCCCGGCGCCGCACAGCAGATTGCGGGCGACCCAGACGCGGCCCTCGGCGTCGAACAGCGGCGGGCCGCCGTCCGGCGGGTTCTGCAGGCGATCCTGATAGGCCGCGTACAGCCGCACCAGGTCCCGCCGGGCCGCGCCGCCGGATTGCAGGGTGGGATCGTCCGGCCAGACCTCCGCGTACTTCCAGGCCCGCACCTGGCGTTCGAGCAGCGTGAGGAACCCGCCGGCCCCGGCGATGCGGGCAAAGTGCGACAGCCGGCCGGCGGCGGCCTCCGCGTCGATCACCGCCCGCAACACCCGTCGGCGGGAGACTCCGGAGAGCACGCGGTAGCGGCGACCCTCGCCCCCCGCCGGTTCTCGTGACGGGGCGCCCTGGGCCGCGTCGAGGGCGTGCCACAGCCGGCCGTCGGAGAGCAGTTCGTCCGTCAGGTTTTCGAAGGTTCGCACCCCCGGCTCGAGCAACGGCCCGCCGATCTCGCGGGCCAGATCGCTTTGCACCGCCGCCCGGCTAAGGCGGTTCGGGGTGAGCCACAGGCAGGCCCCGGTGCGGCCCTCGGCCCACGCGGCCTGCAGGGCGGCGGCGTACTCGGCCAGCAGGGCCCCGGTCTTCCCGCCCCGCGGCGTGCCGCACAGCAAACGCACCGTCCCCCCGCCGGGCGAGCCGGGGGCGTGAGCCCCCGGAGCAGGCGAGCCGGGAGCGTCGGCCCCCGGGGGAGGCGCCAGTTCGAGATCGGGAAACGGCAGGTGCACGCGGCCAGTGTACGGCACGGCGGCGGGCGGCCTACACTGCCGTCCGTTCCGTGCGCCGGTCCAGTCCGGCGTTCCCCCCGCCCGCCCGGAGAATCGCCCCGTGCCCCGCTCCCGCCGCCTTCGGTCTCTGTCCGCGGGACTGCTCGCCGGTTCGCTGGCCTTCACGGGGTCCGACGCCCTGCCGGGCGTCGGCGTGGCGTGGGCTCAGGAAGAACCTGCTCAGGAGAAACCCGCTCGGGAAGAGCCTGTCCAGGAAGAACCCGCACGGGGGGCTGACGCCCCGCCGCTCGCCGACGAAAAGGCCGTCGATCCGCGGGAGGATCGGGAGGAACTGCTCCGTCTGATGCGGGAGTTCGCGGATTCCTTCGAACAGATCGAACGCAACTACGTCTCCGAAGTCAGCCGCGAGGAGCTGCTCGAAGCGGCGATCGACGGGATGGTGGCCAAGCTCGACCCCTACAGCACCTATCTGGACGACGAGGAGGTCGGCCTGTTCACCCGGGAGGTGGAGGGCCAGTTCATCGGCATCGGCGTGCAGATCCTGCCGGACACGGAGACCGGCCGCCTCACGATCACCGCCCCGCTGCCCGGCACCCCCGCCGCCGAGGCCGGCGTGCGGGCCGGCGACATGATCGTGAAGGTGGACGGCGAAAGCGTGGACGGTCTCGACCCCTCCGCGGTCACCGCCCGCATCAAGGGGCCGGAGGGCGAGCCGGTGAAACTCGGCCTGATGCGGCCCGGGCAGGAGGAACCGCTGGAGATCACCGTCGTCCGGGCGGACGTGCGGGTGCCGACGGTGCTGGGCGAGTCCCGCCGGGCCGACGGCTCTTGGGACTACCTGCTGCCCTCCAAAAACTCAGATGGGGGCGAGGAAGGCGAGCCGAAGATCGGCCTGCTGCGGGTCACCCGGTTCGGCGCCGGCACCGACCGCGAACTGACCGAAGCCCTCCTCCAGTTGAAGGAGGCCGGGGCGGAGGGCGTGATCCTCGATCTTCGCGGTAACCCGGGCGGGCTGCTCGATCAGGCGGTCGCGGTGGCGGACCTGTTCCTCAAGGAAGGCCGCATCGTCTCCACCGCCGGCCGCAACGTCGCGTCGCAGTCGTTCGACGCCCTGCCGGGCGGCCCGGCGGAAGGGCTGAAGGTCGCCGTGCTGGTCGATCGGTTCAGCGCCAGCGCCAGTGAAATCGTCTCCGCCGCGTTGCAGGACGCCAACCGGGCGGTGGTGATCGGCGAACGCACCTGGGGTAAGGGCAGCGTGCAGACGGTCATCAACCTCGGCGGCGGCCGCACGGCGTTGAAGCTCACCACCGCGGCCTACCTGCGGCCGAGCGGGGCCAACATTCAGCGTCCCGGCCCGATCAACCGCCCGGCCCGCCAGTCGGACGAGGACGGCGAGTGGGGCGTCACGCCGAACGAGGGCTACCGCATCCCCCTCACCCTGCCGCAGCGGCGCAACCTGAACATCGACCGCATCGTCCGCGACCGCCCCGCCGGCGCCGTGGCGCCGGAGCAGGACGAGGAGTACGAGCCGACGGAGGACCCCCACATCGCCGCGGCGCTGAAGGTCCTCACGGAAGACGAAGACGAGTCTTCGAACCCGTGAGTTCTCTCGACGCAGAACCCCACGCTCCGGGGGCTGACGCCCCCCGCTCGCCGGGCCCGCTGCTGGCGATCGAATCGAGTTGCGACGAGACCGCCGCCGCGGTGATCGCGGCGGATCGGTCGGTGCTCAGTAGCGTCGTCAGTTCGCAGGCGGCGCTGCACGAGCGGTTCGGCGGCGTCGTGCCGGAGATCGCTTCCCGGGCGCATGTCGAACGCATCCTGCCCGTCATTCGCGAGGCTCTGGCCGAGGCAAACGTGACGCCGACGGACCTGTCCGCGATCGCGGTCGTCACCCATCCGGGGCTGGTCGGTTCGCTGCTGGTCGGCGTGACCGCGGCGAAGACGCTGGCGGCCGTTTGGGACCTCCCGCTGATCGCCGTCGATCACCTGCGGGCGCACCTCTACGCCTGCCGGATCGCCTACGGGGAGGAGGCCTTTCCGGCCTGCGGGCTGGTGGTCTCCGGCGGACACACGAACTGGTACGACTGCCCGGACGCCGTGCGCGCCACGCTGATCGGCAGCACGATCGACGACGCCGCCGGCGAGGCGTTCGACAAGGTCGCCCGGCTGCTGGGCCTGCCTTACCCCGGCGGCCCCAGCGTGCAGCAGGCCGCGGAGCACGGCGATCCGACGGCCGTCCCCCTGCCCCGGCCGATGATGAACCGGCCGGAGTTGGCCGTCAGCTTCAGCGGGTTGAAGACGGCGGTGCGGTACGCGGCGCTGGGCAATCCGAACTCGCCGGAGGTTCCCGCCCCGCCGCTGGGCGAACGGCGGATCGCCGATCTGGCGGCGTCGTTTCAGGCCGCGGCGGTGGACGTGCTCGTCGGCAAGTGCGATCTCGCGTTGAAGCAGACCGGTCGCCCGACGCTGCTGGTCGGCGGCGGCGTGGCCGCCAACCGGGCGCTGCGGGTCGGCCTGACGGACCTGTGCGAGCGCCGCGGCGTGCGGCTGTGCATCGCCCCGATGGAGCTGTGCGTCGACAACGCCGCCATGGCCGGCCTGGCGTGGGAGAGCTTCGAACGCGGCGAGTTCGCCCCGTTGGACTGCGACGTGACGCCGGGACTGGTGCGAGCCTGAACGCCCAAGGCGAGCGGGGGGCGTCAGCCCCCTGAGTGCCCCGGATTCGCTTTGAGCCACAGCGTAAACGAACGCGGCGTTCGCTCAGGGGACTGACGTCTCCCGCTCGCCCAGCCCGCTCAGTTGCCCGGGGTGGGGCCGCCGAAGCCGCCGCCGGCGGGGGGGAAGCCGCCTCCGCCGCCGCCGCTCACGCCGGTGTTCGTGCCGGCGAAGGTGAAGTTGAATACGTCGATCACGTTCGTGAACTGCGGGGCCAGCGACAGCCGCACGTAACGGCGGTCGGCGCTGACGACGGCGGTCGCCGAACTGGCGATGCCCTCGGAAATCAGCTGCACGTTCGGCTGATAGCCCACCGAACCGCCCCCCGCGGTGATCTGGTTGTTCACCCCGGGCGGCGGGCCGAAGCCGCGGCCGCTGGCCACGCCGGCGCCCTGATCGGTCAGGTCGGCCAGCCGCAGGCGGCGGGCCCGCGGCGGCGGGGCGTCGGCGTCGACACTGGTCAGGCTCACCCGCCGTCCGCCGCGGAGGGTGATCAGGGCGGGCGTGTGCACGGCCTTCAACGGCACCGTGAACTCCTCCACGCTCTCGGAGGGCGAGCCGAAGTGCCGCACGACCTCCACCCGCACCCGTTGGCCGACCGGCTCCCCGGTCGTCAGGCCGAGATCGAGCAGATAGACCCCGCTGAACGCCACCGGGGCGCGGTACTCCTCGACGGCGGTCGCTCGGTCGGGGCCGAAGCCGTCCCGCACCAGCACGCCGCCGGCGGCGCTGCGACGGACGGTCGGCCCGGTCACGGTGCCGGGGGGTTCGGTCACGGTGAGATCCACGTCCGCGTCGCCGCTCCAGCGGACGCGGACGATCAGGTCGGCCCGCTGGGCGTCGGCTAGTTGGGCGTTCGCCGAGGCCAACGCCGCTGCGTCGCCGCGGCGACGCAGCTCCCGCAACGCGGAGACCGCGATCAACTCCGCCCGCTCCCGGGCCGGCTCCGCCCGGGTGCCCCAGGCGGTGCGCAACACGCCGGCGGCGGCCCAGATCGCGTCCAGTGGACGCTGGTCCGGCGCGACCATCTCCAACGCCATCCCGTAGGGCTTGGCGGCGTCCGGGGCCGCCTCGGAGGCCTGCTGACACAGTTCGACGGCCCGACGATCCAGGCCCAACTGGTGCATGTAGGTCGCCGCGGCCAGCAGTGCCGGGGGGTCGGCGGCCTCCGGACTGAACCCGCCGAGCACCGCGTCGGCGACCTCCTCCTCGTCGGCGCCCGTCAACTGCAACGTCAGGCCGAGCACCTCGAACATCCAGGGGCGGGCCTCGCCGGCGTCGATCCGTTCGCGGAGCAGGCGGATCACCGTCTCGTTCTCGCCCGCCCGGCTGAGCTGGCGGATCTGGCGAGAGAACTTGCGGTCGATCTCCAGTCCCTCCGCCATGCCGTCCGGCAGAGCGGCCGGGGCCACGGTCCCCCCTCCTTCGGACCCGGGCGCCGCAGACGCGGAACCGCCCGGGCGGGAGGGGGTCCCGACCGGGCGGTCGTCGTCTGGGGTCGCCTCAGCGTCGGTCAGCGGCTTTTTTTTTCCGCGTCGGCGCCGTCTTGGGTCCGCAGATTCTCCGGGGGCAGGCTGAAGGCGCCGCCGCCGAAGCCGCCGCCGCCCTGGCCGCCGAAGCCGCCGCCGCCCTGGCCGCCCATGCCGCCGCCCTGGCCGCCCATGCCGCCGCCCACAGCTTGCCCCAGGCCGCCGCCGAGGCCGCCGGAGATGATCGGGATGACCAGGTCGCCGACCGGGTAGACGCGGGTGAACAGCTTCTCCTCCGCATAGTCGACGGTGGTGATCTTCATCACCTCATCCTCGACGATGTAGGTCAGAGGGACGTCCGTGACGGACTCCAGCAGCAACTTGAGGGCGCTTTTCAGCTTCACCCCTTCGAGCACCGGCGGGTTCTCAAGCGGCAGGTCCCGCAGGTCGACGCCTTCCAGCTCCAGCCGCGGGGTGTCCGGGAGGATTGTGATCTCGTGGATGCCGGCGAGGGTGTCGAGGGCCTCGGCGAGGGTGTCGCCCGGCCGCAGGCCGGCGAGGCTGGTCGGCTGATCGAGCGCCGACCGGATCCGCTCCTCGGCGGCGCTGTCCGCCTGCAGGCTCACCGCGCTGTAGCGGGCCTTCCGGCGACGGGAGAGTTCCTCCCACACCGACGCCGCCGGGAACCGCACGGGCGGCTCGTCCGGGAACGGCACGTGGCTCAGTTCGACCTGGTACAGCGTTTCAAGGAAGCGGTCGTTGCGGATGCTCCGCAGGCGGAACGCCTTGTTGAGCTGACCGGCCGCCTCGGACGTGAACACCGCCGCGGTCGCCGGCATGTTGCCGGGACGCAGGTTCACCGCGGCCCGGGCGAAGTCTTCCGCTTCCTCGTAGGCGAAGTCGTCGCCGTGCACCGCGTCGTCGATCGAGGCCCGCACCTGATCGATCAGCTGTTCGAGGTTTTCCTCTTCGGTCCGCAGCGCCTCGAGGGCGCGGAGGGCGGCGATCTCCTCGGATTCCCGCACCTGAACCAGCAACCGATTCTCGGCGGCCTGGATCGACAGGTTGCGGGACTGCTGGATCTCGGCTTCCAACTGGCGTTCCAGCTGCGCCCGCACGACCGGGTTGACGTCCTCGGCGGTTTGAACGCTCAGCAGGGCCTGCTTCAGTTCGACGATCGCCAGATCCGGGTTGCGGGCCGCGTAGGTGCGGGTGGCGTCGATCGCCTGCCCGACCGCCGTCGCCAGTTGCTCCGTGCGGACCACCTGCCGATCGAAGGACTGAGCGACGATGTCGCGGGCGGCCGAGGCGTCGCGGGTGATCAGGTCGACGTCGGCGTCCTGGGCGGTTTGCGGGTCGCCGGAGAACCGGTCCTCGGATGCCGGATCGCCCAGGGTGCCGGTGACGTTGGGAACGTCCCGTTCCTTGCCGTCGTCGAAGATTTCGTCCGTCTGATCGGTGTCGCCCAACTCAGCCTCGAGTTCCTGCTGCTCCAGCGGGGCGGCCAGCCCGTCCTGCCCGGAGGCGGCGGGGAGGGCGACGACGGCGGCGGCGAAGGCCAGCGGCAGGGCTCGGCGAACCAATCGCGGCAGGCCGAATACCGGAGACGACAGGCCCGGGAGCGGGCGGCGAGAGCGGAGCGACATGGGGGCGTCTCCCGGGGTAAGGCGAAAGGGGCGAGTGAGGTCCGGCGGCTGCCAGTCTACCGGACGGGAGCGCCCGAGCGGGCAATCGAATCCGGCGGCGGGTCCGAAAAGTCAAGCCGGTTCGCCCAGTCGGGCGGGTTGTGCGAACGCTCCAGCCGAAGCGCCCCGCGGGGCTCGATTTTTCAGAAACGGCGGGGACGGTCGGGGCGACCGGGCCGTGCTCTCTGACTTCGACCTGAACGACGCGCCGACCGCATCCGCCCGAGGAACGCACAGGTCGCGCCGGTTCTGCCGACGACGCCCGGCGGCGCCGGCTCGGCCCGCGGTCAGAGCGATTCGCCCAGCACCTCGGCCCGCCGCAGGTACATCGCCCGCAGCGTTTCCTTCGGGAGCAGCCGCACGAGACGATTCTTGTAGGTGAGGCGCCCGGAGCCGTCGCGGCCCAGTTCGCTCAGCACGGCTTGGGGGGCGAAGCCGGCTTCGAGGGCGGCATAGGTCTCCGGGTCGACGCCGCGGCCGTTCTCCAGCGAGGTCAGCACGTCGTATCCGCCGGCGAACGTCACGAAGGCGTTCACGCCGTTGGCGGCGGGCACGTAGTGGCCGGACTGCTCCAGGGCGAGTTGTGCCCGCCGCAGCGCCTCGTAGCCCTGCTTCATGCGGATGACGATTGCATCGTCGACCGGGTCCTGCTGCGCCCCGGCGACCGGCAGGAGGGGTCCGTCGGACAGTCGGCCCGCCGTGAACGCCGCGGCGAGGAGCGCCCCCAGCGCCAGCGTACGAAGGCCGAGGGAGCGAAAGGGACGCGGACGATTCGACACGACGGGCACTGCGGTGGAGGGATCGGGAGGCGTGAGAACTCCCGCATCGGACCGCCCCGCCCCGTCGCTGGCAACCCGTTTCCGAGCGAATCCGGGGGCGCCCCGCTCGGAAACCGCCCGAACGTCCGGGCCGTGCGGGCCGTCAGCCCCGCCGAGCGCCTTATGCGGGCCCGTGCGGCTTCGTGCGCTGGCCCGTGAGGGTAGGTGCCCGTGCGGGATTGACCTCGGCGCGTTCCGCGACCGACAACCGAGTTCCGCCGTCCAGGCTCGGCCGCCACGCCTGCGGTCCGGTCGCTATCATTCCCGTCGTTCCCGTTCGCCCGCCCCCGGAGACGCCGCCTTGCGATTGATCCAACGGGCGATTCTGTGGGAACTGCTGCGGGTGTTCGGCTTCCTGCTAGCGGTGCTGACGATCCTGCTGGTGTTCGTGGGGGTCGCCCAGCGGGCCAGCGAGGAAGGATTGGGGGCGGAGCAGATCGCACAGATTCTGCCGTACATCGTGCCGTCGCTGATGCCATTCACGATCCCGGCGACGCTGCTGCTGAGCGTCTGCATCGTGTACGGCCGGATGGGGGGCGATCAGGAGGTGATCGCCGCGAAGGCCGCGGGCGCCCACGTCTTCACGCTGCTCGCCCCGGCGTTCCTGCTGGCCGCGGCGCTCAGCATCTCCAGCTTCGTGCTGACCGACCGCGTCATCCCGTGGGCGATGGCGAATATCCAGAAGATCGTTTCCGACGCGATGGAGGATCTGTTCCTGGACTTCCTCCGCACGACCAATCGCTTCAGCGACCCGGAGCGCGGCCTGATGATCACCGCCCGGGCGGTGGAGGGCAAGACGCTGATCGGCCCGCAGTTCCGCTACGCCCCGGCCGGCCGCAGCCCCGTCACCGTCACCGCGGAGCGGGCCAACGTCTCGTTCGATTTGGAGGAGAACGTGGTGCGGGTGGAGATGCACCACGGCCTGCTCCAATCCGGCGGGCGGGTCAACGGCTACTTTGAACGGGAGGTGCGTTCCTTCCCGCTGGGCAACTCCGAGGAGGAGACGAAGCCCCGCCACCGGACGACCACCGACCTGTTCCGCCAACTCGATCTGTTGCGGGAGAACACCGCCGCCCGGGAGCGACACGCCGCGGCGGTCGCCACGCTGGACCTCATGCTCGGCGAACTCCCCCGGCCGGACCGACTGGCGCCCTCCCCGCCGGCGCCGACGAAGGTGCGCATCCCCGAATACAAGGTGCTCACGGAGATCTACTCCCGGCCGGCGATGGCGGCGAGCTGCCTGTTCTTCGCCCTGATCGGCGGCACGTTCAGCATCAAGCTGGGCCGGAGCAGCTTCCTAACCACCTTCATGATCTGCTTCGTGCCGATCCTGCTGGTGTACTACCCGATCACGTTGGGGATGCTGAACCTGGCGAAGCACGGGGACGCCGACCCCCGCTGGACGGTGTGGGTCGGCAACCTGCTGATCGGCGCCTGGGGCTTGATTACGCTGCGGCAAGTCGCCCGGTTCTGACCGGCGATCCGGCGGCGTCCCCCAGTGTTGGCGGGAGACCATCGGGTCCGCCCCGTTGACGGAGCCCGGGTCGGCGGTCAGCATCGGCCACCGAATCCCCCCGAACCTCTCGACCGATCCAAACCGCTCATGCGTTTCTCCTTCCAGCCGCGCTCTCGCCGACTGCTGACCGCGGCGCTGCTCGCCGTCTGCGTCGCCGGCCTCCCGGCCCCGACGGCGTTCGCCCAGGGCAATCTTGACGCCCAACTCGAAGCGATCCGAGCCCGCGAGACGGCCCTGGACGAGAAGGTCGTCGAACTGCAGACGCAGTACCGCGACGCCGACGAGGCCCGGAAGAAGCAGATCGAGGCGGAGGGCGAGCAGCTCTTCAAGGACTTCCAGACAAACGTGGTCCAGCAGCGGAACGCGCTGATGACCGCCGCCCAGGCCGCCCCGCAGCTCAGCGAGTCGGTCGCCGTCTGGGCCGCCACCAACGCCTTCGGCGAGAACGACTACGCCAACGCGGAGCAGTTCTCCAAGAAGCTGCTCGCCACCGCCCCGCAGAACCGCATCGGCCTGAACCTGCTGCCGGCGTCGCAGTTCGCCCTGCAGAAGTTCACTGAGGCGCAGCAGAACTTCGCCAAGGCCGAGGCCGCCGGCGTGCTGCTCCCCCAGTTCGCCAGCTTCGCCGAGGCCGCCCCGGAGTACGCCCAGTTCTGGGCCCAGGAGCAGGCGACCCGCCAGAAGCAGGCCTCGATGAATCTGCCCCGCGTCGTCTTCAAGACCACCAAGGGCGACGTCACCCTGGAACTGTTCGAAGAGGAAGCCCCTAACGCCGTCGCGAACATGATCACGCTGGTGGAGAGCGGCTTCTACGACGGCGTGAAGTTCCACCGCGTCATCCCGAACTTCATGGCTCAGGGCGGCGACCCGAACTCCAAGAACGACGACCCCACCGACGACGGCCGCGGCGGCCCCGGCTACGCGATCGACAGCGAGTTCAATAACCCCGGCGCCCGCAAGCACTTCCGCGGCACCCTGTCCGCGGCGAACAGCGGTCCGAACACGGCCGGCAGCCAGTTCTTCCTGACCCACCTGCCCACCCCGCACCTCAACGGCAAGCACACCGTCTACGGCCGGGTGATCGAAGGACAGGAAGTCGTGGACAGCCTGCAGATCGGCGACGAGATCCAGAACGCCGAGGTGGTCTCCAAGCGGAACCACCAATACACGGTGAAGAAGAACTCCAACGGCTAAGTCAGGTTCGTATCGCGGAGGCCCGGCCGGGCCTCCGCGTTCCCCTCTTGACGATGCTGCGTGCTGTGCGATAATAGGGACGTGTTCGGAGCCGCGTGCGAACGTCGCGGGCGGTTCCGGGTCACGCCGTACCGGGGGCGATCGGATTCGACTGGTCCGTCTCGGGTCGGGGTGGCGTGCCGAGGTTGATCGGTTGGCCTCGTAAAAAGCCGATCACAACGATGACTGCCAAACCGCAGTTCTCCCTCGCGGCCTAGTAACCCTAGACCGTGCCGACTGAAGGGGCCACGTCGGAGGCGCCTGAAAGTCGGTCACAAATCCGACTAGCTTCATCCCAGCGCCCGCTACTGATGAAGCGAACCCCGTGGTGGGCTGGCGTCGAACCGGTTTTGTCCGATGAACCGGCCGACGTAAGATCAATCAAAGGACTACGCACGTAGAGGCTTCGGCTCAGCGTTCGCAGGACGGGGGTTCAATTCCCCCCGCCTCCACTGACCCGCCCCGGTCCGCCGGGGCGGGTTTTTTCGTATCTGCTTTGCCGACAAAGGATTGCAGAACGCACCGAGGTCCTGGCGGGCTCCCTGTGACTCGCGAAAGGAACGACTGGGTGGCATAGTGGGTGGCATAAGGGCGAATATCGGGTGGCATAGTCGGTCCCGAGCGCCTCCCTCGCCTCCGCCTCCCAACCCGTTGATGGCTGCTCCGAAACCCGCCGCTTCCCGCAAGACGGGGCTGCCCAAGCCGGACTCCAGAGGCCGCTGTCAGGTCTCGGTGGGACCGGCAGGATCGCGGCGGAAGTTCACGTTCCCGCGGGAGGTCTCGCAGGTTGAAGCGGCCCGGCGGCGGGACGTGTTGCGAACGGTCCACGAAGCATTCGGCGAGTGGAGCCCGCTGGCGGTCGAAATCGCCGAGTCCGTGCGGCAGGGGGAGCTGATCGACGTCAGTCCCGCCGCGTATCGGGCCGCCGGCAATCCGTTCGGTCCAGTCCCTGACGGAGCGCCGCCGGACGTCCTGTCGAAGCCCCGGGAGGCCCAGGTGCGGGCGGCGGTGCGTAGCCGACTGGCCCGACACATTCCCGCCGACCTGCTGCTACACGAGGCCGACCGGCCAGGCGGTGATCGAGCAGGGGTCGTTCGTCGGCTGAAGATGGGCGTGAAGGCGGGATACCAGTCGGCGGCGAAACTGGTCGAACTCGGCGAACAGGTCCCGCCCCCGCCGAACGACCTCGCCCCGGCGGCGGCGGTTGTGATGGGAGCGGCGTCGGTGGTGAAGAATCCGGCTGCTCCCGTCTCAGTACCCGGCACCCTGCACGAGCAGTTCAACCGCTACCTCGCCGCCGTGCAGGCGGAGGCTCGCGGAGCGTCGGACCGGCACGCGAAAGTCCGGCAGCTGATCGCCCGGCACCCGGACACGCCGCTGGCGGCCTTGGACCTCGATGCGTGCCGGGCAATGATCGACTTCTGGCGGGCCCGCCCCGAGAGCCGACGCGGTGGGCGGTACACGGTGAAGCGGGCCCGGCAGATGGTCGCCGAACTGATGCTGGCTCTGAATTGGATGCACCTCGACGGGGAGTGCGGGTGGCGGGAACCCGCCGACCTGCCCCGCCTCAACCGAAAGGTCGACGCCGATACCCCCGCCGAGCGGGCCGCCACTGGCACCGGTGTTGTTCGAACGTTCACAAACGACGAACTCGCGAAGCTGCTCCGCCACGGAGACGCTCTGGACCAGCTCATGCTGGTCCTCGGCCTGAACCTCGCCGGCGGGGCGGCGGAAGTCGGCCGTCTGACCTGGGGCCATCTGTACCCGCCGGGGCCGCACCCATGGGCGGGCGAAGGACTGGACGTGCCGGATTCGTCGCACGGGTGGGCGGGGTTCGTACGTGCGAAATCGGGCGTCGCGGGGTGGTGGCCGCTATGGCGGGAAACCGCCGCCCTGTTGAACGGATGGCGAGAATCCGAAACAGTACGCAACGGGTCGCCACCGGCCGACGGATCGCGGGTCCTGGTCGTCGACTCGGGACCGCTCTACCGGGACGGCGGCAGCGGCAGGACGGCCCTGAAGAACGCCCAGTCCCTCGTGGCGAAGCGTTGGTCGGCCCAGCGTACCCGCTGCGAAAAGGCCGGCGGCGCTGTCCCGAGGCTCCCGTTCGGCACGGTCCGCAAGCAGTTCAGCGGCTGGGCGACCAAGGCGGGCGTGCCCGCCGAGGTCAACGACACGGTCCTCTGCCACGGCAGCCCGCACCCCTCGGGTCCACTGCTGTTCCGCCATTACTCGTCCCGGCCGTGGTCAGCGGCGTTCGAGGCGGTCGAGCGGTACGGACGGCACCTGCGACCCGCTCTCGCCGAGTTGGACGCTTCATTGCCAAACACTTGCCCGCTTCGGGAACAGTAGCGGAGAACCATTGCTGGGTACGACCCAAGGAGGCGACCCGCCGCGGCGCCGCGACCGCTGCTCGGATTGCTTCTGAGTCCTGTGGCAGTCGCGTCGGGACCAACCGCAGAAAGGAACCGGTCCGGTCCGTCGGCCATCGGTACACGACGACCAGCTACCGCCGGTGCGTGCAGCGCCGCTGAGAACGCCATCCCCCTTCCCGCGGATCTCGCCGCGAAGCACGTCGGCATTCAGACGTTGCCGAACGCCGAACGCTCCGCCGTGAAGGCGAAGGTGAAGGAGCATCGGGCTGCATGTCGCTGGTCCCCGAACCAGCTCCGTCACACCCGGGCGACCCAGCTGCGGGCGAAGTACGGCATCGAGCTGACCCGCACCGTGCCGGGGCACAGCGACACCGGCGCCAGCGAGATCTACGCCGAACGCGACCTCGCCGCCGCCGAGCGGGTGATGCGGGAGGTGGGGTGAGTCTGAACGCCGTCGGCTCCGGCGTGCTAAACGGGGAGCCGGAGCGCCGCACTGTAGGACGACCCCGCGGAATACCCGCCGGCCCCCCTCCCCAGTCGGAAGAACAAATGCCCGACCCGCCGCCCGCAGCGGCCACTCGACTGCCCCTGACACCCCTGACAGTCCAGCCGCTCGCCTTCGCCGAGCCCGTACCGACGTCCGGCCCCTGGGCGAACGACCTGTTCCCCGCCGTGCTGCTGCTCGCCCTCGGGGCGGCGCTGGTCGCCCTGGGGGCGTGGATCGTCCAACCCCCACCACCCCGGCACGACGAGCGGCGCCCCCGCGGCGACCGCAAACGGAACCGCGGTCCCCGCCGCGACAGCCGTGGCCGGTTTCGCGGTCCGTCGCCGCAAGTCCCTTCCACACACACCAGCCCCCCGCCGGACCCGCTCCGCCGCCCGCTGCGGCTGCCATAGCAGATCCCGCATTTCCATCCATCCCCTTACCCGAAAGGACGCGGCCCCATGAGCCACGTCGTCACCATTGAGACGAAACTGAGAGACCCCGCGGCGATCCATGCCGCCTGCGTCCGGCTGAAACTGCCGGAGCCGCGACAGGAGACCGTCAAATTCTTCGACGGCGCTGAGCACCGCGGCATCGCCGTCCGCCCGCCGGGGTTCGTCTACCCCGTGCTGGTGCAATCCGACGGGAACGTTCGCTGCGATACCTACGAAGGCCGCTGGGGCGACGACGCCTTCCTCGGCCGCCTGAAGCAGGCGTACGCCGTCGAGGCCGCCAAGCTGCAGGCCAAAGCCCGCGGGCACCGGATCACGGAGACTTCGCTGCCCGACGGCGGCGTGAAGCTGACCGTCACCGCCGGGGCCGCCGGCTTCGGCGGCACGCCGCACCAGATCTACGGGGGGGCCGCCTGATGACCCCCCGCATCGAGATCACCGTCACGCCCGAGGGCGAGACCAGCGTCCAGACCAAGGGCTTCGCCGGTTCCGCCTGCAAGGCGGCCAGCCGGCCGTACGAGGAGGCGCTCGGAGCCAAGGCCGCCGAGTGGCTCACCCCGGAGTACCACGCGACCGAGTCTGTCGCCCCAACGGTCGAGCAGCGGGCCTGATCGCCCGCTGATCGGCTGCACGTTCTTTCACATCCCCTCAACCCACACGAAGGAGACGCCGATGCCGCGTCGATCGCGGGGCCAGTCCCCGCAGCAGCCAGGCCGAGACCGCGGTCCCCGCCGCGACCGATCCGATTCCTCACCGCCGGCCCCGGCCGCCGGTCTGGTCGGGAAGTTGGCCGAGCTGATCGCCGCCGCCTTCCCCGGCGTGCTGGTGACCAGCGACGAGCCCGGCGAGGTGCTCCGCGACCTCGCCCGGCTGTGCAGCGGGCGGAACTGGAACCTCGTCAGCTGGTCCGCCGACGGAAACTGCGAGGGCGGTCCGACCGACCCGCAGAGCGCCGTGAGCGCCCTGCCGAACACCGGCGACGGCGAGACGCCATCGCTGCTCGCCATGGTGCACCCGCAGCGGTACTTCAACAGCCCGGAGCTGCTCGCCGCGGTGCGGACGGCGCTGGCCGCCGGCAAGACCCGCCGGACGCACCTGATTCTGATCCAGCCGACCGGAGAGCTGCCCCCGGAGCTGCGACGGGACTTCGCGACCGTCGCCCACCCGCTGCCGGACCGGGACGAGCTGGAGGCCGTCGCCCGGGGCGTCGCCACGGAGGCCGGCGAACTGCCCGAGCCGCTCACGCCGGTCCTCGACGCTGCCGCCGGTCTGACCCGCGGCGAGGCGGAGAACGCCTTCGCCCTGAGTCTCGTGCGGCACGGCCGGCTCGATCCCGGGCCGCTGTGGGAACTCAAGGCGAAGCAGCTGTCCGCGGGCGGTCCGCTGTCGCTGCATCGCGGCGGCGTCGGCTTCGACGCCCTCGGCGGCATGCAGGCCCTGAAGGTCTTCTGCCGGACGGCGCTGACGAACGGCTCCCCGCGGGCCGAGGCCAAGGGCGTGCTGCTGCTCGGCCCCGGCGGGGTCGGCAAGAGCAGCTTCGCCCGGGCGCTGGGCCGCGAAGTCGACCGCCCGACGCTCACGCTGGACGTGGGCGGCCTGATGGCCGGCCTCGTCGGCGCCACCGAAGAAAACACCCGCCGGGCGCTGGCGACCGTCGAGGCCATGGCCCCCTGCGTGCTGTTCGTCGACGAGGTCGAGCGGGCGCTGGCCGGGACCTCCGGCGGCGCCCAGGACTCCGGCGTCTCGGCCCGTCTGCTCGGCACGCTGCTGAGTTGGCTCGCCGACCGACCGGCGGGGGTGTTTGTGGTCTGCACGGCCAACGACGCCTCCCGCCTGCCCCCGGAGCTGACCCGCAGCGGGCGGTTCGACGCGACCTTCTTCCTGGACCTGCCCGGAGACGAGCAGCGGGCGGGCATTTGGGAGACGTACCGCGAGCGCTACGGGATCGCCGCGGGCGAATCCACGCCCGCGGACGTCGGCTGGACCGGGGCCGAGATCGAATCCTGTTGCCGGTTGAGCGCCCTGCTGGGCGTGAGCCTGGCCGAGGCGGCGACGCACGTGGTGCCGGTGAGCGTCTCCGCGGCGGAGCCGCTGGCGAAGTTGCGGCGGTGGGCCAGCGGCCGCTGCCTGGACGCCGAGGCCGGCGGGGTGTTTCGCCCCGGCGACGATTCGCAGTCGCCCGACGCCCCCCGCCGGCGGACCAGCCGGCCCGCGAAGCAGAACCACTCGCTGAACTGACGCCGGTCTTCACCGGCAACTCCTTCACCACGCCCCGGCTCTTCGCCGGGGCGTTTTCTTTTCCCCCTCCTGAGGAACAAGCCCATGACCCTGCTGATCGGCCCGCCGCGACGCGGGCGTACCCGCACAGACGACCCGGACCTGCCCGACGCCGAGACCGACCAGGGCGCCGCAGAGATCACCGTCCTCGAGGAGGAGCGGGATCACCGTGAGCAGGCGCCCGCCGATCGCCTGCGGAGCGACGCTGCCGCGGTCCGGCTGCACGTCTCCTGGCCCGGCCTGCGGCGGACGCTGTCCGCCGAACAGAAGGAGGACGCCGCCAGCCCCTTCGACGCCGAGTCCGGCAGCCTGTCCGCCAGCAAGAAGCTGCTGGATACGAAGCATCCGGCCCTGCGGGCCGCCGCCAAGGTGCGGCACGCGGCGGTGAGTCACTGGAAGAGCGCTAGCCTGCCGTACCCGGAGCCCGGCGTCCGCCTGCTGCCCCGGGCCGACCTGACGGCCTTCGAACGGCGGATGGGCGGCTTACAGGCGGAACTGGCCGACGCCGCCGCGGAGGTCGATCGCTGCCGCGACGAACTCGTCTCCCGGGCCCGCCGCCGGCTGGGCGACCTGTTCGATCCCGCCGACTACCCGCCCAGCCTCGCCCCGCTGTTCGGGCTCTCCTGGGATCTGCCCGCGGTGGAACCCCCGGACTACCTCCGCCGACTCTCGCCCCGCCTGTACCAGCAGGAATGCGACCGGGTGCGGCAGCGGTTCGAGCAGGCCGTGCAGCTCGCCGAGCAGGCGTTTGCCGCCGAACTGGCACAGCTGGTCGAACACCTCCGCGAACGCCTCACCGGCGGCGAGAACGGCGGACCGCGGGTGTTCCGGGACTCCGCCGTCGAGAATCTCACGGAGTTCTTCGCCCGCTTTCGCCGCTTGAGCGTCGGCGGCAACGAGGAACTGGACGCCGTGGTCGCCGAGGCGGAGGGGCTGATGCGGGGCGTCGATCCCGTGGACCTGCGGGCCTCGACCGGCGTCGGCTGGCTCCAACAACGGGTGCGGGAGGGGCTGACCGGCGTGGCCGAGGCCCTCGACCCGCTGCTGACCGACGCCCCCCGCCGCCGCGTGCTGCGGAACCCGCGATGAGCGGCGCTGTGCAGGAGTTGTTCGTCGGCCCCGACGGCGACGCCCGCGGGCTGTACGGCGAGCTGATCGAAGCCGGCGCGATCGGCGACAGCGCCGTCGTGCGGGCCAGTCACGTCGAACCGCACCCGCACGGCGGATGGACCGCGGACCTCTCGCCCAGCGGCGGACCGGTCCTCGGACCGTTTCCGCTGCGGAGCGACGCGTTGACCGCGGAGGCCGACTGGCTGACCCGCAACCTGCTGACACCGCCGGGCTGAAGGCTCGGCGGACCACTTTCACCTCCCCCGAAGCGGCGGATCGGCTCGGTACCGGTTCGCCGCTTCATCTTTTCCCACTCCACTTCAAGGAATCACACCATGCCCCAGCACGAACTGAACCGCCGGATCGCTGCCGTCACCGGCGAGAGCGTCGGCGCCATCGCCCGGATGGGCTTCCAAATGGACGCCCCCCCGAGCTTCACCCACTTCGACGACGACCTCGGCCCCATCGACTGGGACGAGCGTCAGGCCCTGCAGCGGACGAACCCGCACCGCTGTGGCAAGGGCCGCGTCGCCTTCCACTGAACCTTTGGAGGCGTCTTCACGACCGGCGGCGGGCTGATCCCCGTCGCCGGCCTTTTTCATCCCGCATTCCTACAGGAGACCCCGCCACATGCCCCCGATCATCCTGCCCCAGCGGACGCTGCACAGCTTCCGCACGGCGCTGAAGAAACACCTCGGGCTCAAAGCCCGCGACGACGGCCCGCCGGTTCGAGTCGACGCCGACGCCGAAGGAGGCGCCCGCCTCACCGCCGTCGGACCCGACGGTCGCGGCGCCAGCCTGTATATCCCCGGCGATCGTCCGCCCGCCGGACTGGTCCTGCCGTTCGACCTGCTCGCCGAGGCCGGAGCCGCCAAGAGCGGCGACGTTTGCCTGTCCGAAACGGATCGCGGGTCTGCGGTCGTCGCCAACTGGGACGAGAAGGGCGTACCCCGCAGTGCCCGCCATGCGCTGGAGAAGAAAGATCGCGACCGGGCCGCGAACTTCGAGCCGCCGTCGGTTCCAGAATGGCACGACCCGGGCGAAGGCTTTGGCGAGGCACTGCGAGCCGCCTGCGACGTCACCGACGCCGACAGCACCCGCTACGCCCTCGGCTGCGTCCGGCTGGATCCGCACGCGGGCCGCATCGAAGCCACGGACAGCCATCATCTGCTGATCGCCCGCGGCTTCACGTTCAGCTTCGACAAGCCGGTGCTGCTGCCGGCCCCGCAAGTCCTCTCCGCCGCCCTCCTCCGCCGGGACGACGTCCGGGTCGCGTTTCTGCCCGGAGGCCCGCAGGCGGGCTTGTGCGTGTTGCAGTGCGGGGACTGGACCATCTGGTCGCCTGAGGCTCGCGACGCCCGGTTCCCGGACCTCGACCGGGTCGTGCCCGGCGGCGAGGGCAAGGCGAGCGTGACGTTGTCGGAAGCCGACTCCGCCTTCCTCGCCGACCGGCTGGACCGCCTGCCGGGGACCGGCGCCGATCGTCGCCCGGTCACGTTGGAGGTGACCGGCGGCACGCTGCTGATCCGGGCGATGGACGAGGGCGGGACGCCGGTGGAGTTGGCGACGGCCTCCTCCGAGATCGGAGGCGCCGCGGTTTGCGTGGCCGACCGGCGATTCGTCGCCCGGGCTCTCGCCGCCGGCTGCACGCAGTGGGCGCTGAACGGGCCGGAGGAGCCGGTCCGCTGCCGCACGCCCGCCGGGGAGTTCGGCCCCTCGCCGGCGGGGACCACACTGGTCTTCGCCACGCTGGCCGGCGATCCGGTCCCGGCCGAAGACGCCGTGCGGCTCACCGCCGCCGAGCCCGCCGCCGCGGACCGGCGAACTGCCCCTGACACCCCTGACACCCCCGTCGCGGCCCGTAACGGCCGCGCTTCCCACTTCGCCTGCCAGACGATGACCGCGCCCAAGATGCCCCGCAACCGCCTCGCCCAGAACTCGAACGGCTACCGCACGAACGGCGACGCCAACGGCCACGCCGTCGGCGGCGAGGAGAACCCGGACGGCCCGCCCG
This sequence comes from Alienimonas californiensis, assembly GCF_007743815.1. Taxonomy (GTDB): domain Bacteria; phylum Planctomycetota; class Planctomycetia; order Planctomycetales; family Planctomycetaceae; genus Alienimonas; species Alienimonas californiensis. The sequence continues at coordinate 4,146,405 of NZ_CP036265.1, read as the reverse complement.
ATCACGACGCCCTGCTGGAGCGGGTCTCCGCCCTCGGCAGCACCCTGTCCGACGCGGCCTCGGAAGCCAGATCGCTGGCGACGGACCTCCGCAAGCTGAAACGCCGCAACCGGGCCGTCACCGGCGCGCTGGCGGGGCTCAAGCGGCTCGGCTCGCTGGTCGCCTGACCCGCCCGTTCCCGGATCGCACAACCGCAAGGAGACGCAGATGTTGAAGCTGAACGCGGGCCTGTCCCGCAAGATCGGCCAGCCGGACTACGGCAGCCGGGGCGCGATGGTGAACGTCGAGGTGGAGCTGTCGGCGGAGCTGCTGAAGGACCCGGAGAAGCTGCGGCGTCAGATCCGCGGCTGCTTCGAGGTGATCCGCGAGGCGATCGACGCGGAGTTGGGCGTGACCGACGGCCCGGCTGTCAGGGGTGTCAGGGGGGAAACCCAACCCGCCGCCGCAGCTCACGGCGCTGCCGCCCGCAACGGGACGGCGAGCGCCGCCCACGTCGGCAACGGCCGCACGACCAACGGTTCCTTGACTAACGGCGCCTTGACGAACAGTCGCGGCTCCCTGCCCTGCACGGAGAAGCAGGTGCGGGCGTTGCACGCCTTCAGCTGAAGGGCCGGCGTGGAGCTGACCGAGGAACTGCGACGGCGGTTTGGTTTGACCACCGCGGAGGAGTTGAGCCGCCGGCAGGCGAGCGAGGCGATTGACGGGTTGAAGGGCCGCGTCGGGAACTGATCGGACGCCCCGGAACAGGAGAACCCCTGTCCCGCCCGGGGCTCGGGCGGGACAGGGATCATTTTTAGGATCCGGAGAGAGACGTTGAGGTAGTCGAGGCATAGACTGCGCTCCGTGAGTCGGAAGCATTGAGATAGCCCGGCCCATGCACGCTTCGCTGTCCTCGCAGATCTGTACTAGTGGACGGTCAGCGGTAGGATCGGGGATGGCGTGGGGGCGTGGTTGAGGTCATGCTGCCGGGAACTCGCAAGGAGGAAACCCGATGCGAAAGACCTACGTCGTGCGGCTGTCCGAGGCCGAACGGGCCGAGTGCCGGCGGGTGATCAAGACGCTCTCCGGCTCCTCGCAGAAGGTGCGACGCGCCCAGATGCTGCTCAAGGTCGATCAGGGCGAGGGCGGTCCCGTTTGGATCGACGCCCGCGTCGCCGAGGCCTTCGACGCCCGGCGGCAGACCGTCGAGGCCCTGCGCAAGCGGCTGGTCGTCGAAGGGTTCGAAGTCGCGCTGAACGGCCAGCCGCGGGCGAAGCCGCCGGTTCCGCCGATGCTCGACGGCCGGCAGGCGGCGCAGCTGATCGCCCTGCGGACCGGCGACCCGCCCGAAGGCTACGGCCAGTGGACGCTCCGACTGCTGGCCCGGCGGATGGTGGAGTTGGAGATCGTGGACGCGATCAGCCACGAGACCGTGCGTCAGTGCCTCAAAAAAATTCGATGACCAGGCGGAAGCTCGAATACTGGGTGATCCCGCCGGAGGCCGACGCGGAGTTCGCCGCCGGCATGGAGGAGGTTCTGGAGGTCTACGAGCGGCCCTACGACCCCGGTCCTGGGCATGGACGAGCAGCCGGTGCAACTGACGAAGGAGACGCGGACGCCGATCCCGGCCACGCGGGACCGCCCCAAGCGCGTCGACTACGAGTACGAGCGGAACGGGACCGCGAGCCTGTTCCTGTTCTGCGAGACGCTGGTGGGCTGGCGGCAGGTCGCGGCTCGGCCGCGGCGGACGAAGGTCGACTGGGCCGAGGAGGTCGGCCGGCTGCTGCGGACCCGGTACGCCCGCTGCGAGCCCGTCACGCTGGTCTGCGACAATCTCAACACGCACACCCGGGGGGCGTTCTACGAGGCCTTCGAGCCCGCCGAGGCGCGGGCGTACCTGCGCAAGCTGCGGTTCTGTCACACGCCCAAGCACGGCAGCTGGCTGAACGTCGCCGAGTGCGAGTTAAGTTGTCTGACGCGGCAATGCCTGACCGGCCGTCGGATCGGCACGCTGGCCAAGCTGCGCTCGGAGACGGCGGCGTGGTCGGCGGCGACCAACGCGACGTGCCGGGACGTCGACTGGCAGTTCACGACCGAACAGGCCCGCATTAATCTGAAGTCGCTCTATCCCAAGTTCAAGCACTGACCGTCCACTAGTCACGTGAGTTCATCCGAGAAAGAAACGACTCAAACGAGCCGGCACTAGCTTCGAACGAGGATCGACACCGGGTCGCCGAGACTCCAAGCTTCATTCGGCGCTGCACTCCTGAGCCCCTGTGGGGAACTTCGACAACAATTTCTGCCTGCAGGAGCCGAGGGTAAACTTCATTGAAAAACAGGCTCTCTCTCGTGCCCATCTTCCTGCGTACTGCCGACTCATTGAGGGCTGTAGCACGTGAAAACATCCGAAGCAACGTCTCCATAAGCTTTATCTCCTCGTCCGGCTCTGCTGCCTCATTAGGTGCGACCACTTGCCCGACTGTGTCAAGCTTACCTTCCACAGTGAATCCGGCTCGCATTAGTGCCTGAACGATTCTGTCGGGGGCAAACTCGCTTCCGGACGAGCCGACCCACGCATGGATCTTGCACTGTGAAAGTTGCGTGTCCTGAACCCTTTCCGTGCCGTCACCGCCGAGCTGCACGAACTCGCATGAGATAAAACGACAAGATACGAGCTCCGCGCAGCGGAGATCCGTGCTGCCGAAATAGCACTTGTTGAAGGTGACTTCCTTCAAACGTTTGCCAGCGAGCGATGCCGCGGGGAAGACCCCGTCTTTAAATTCAGTTGGCTGCTCCACCCCATCCAAACATTCTATCGCGACCGCCGACAGATTCTCTCGGATCAGTGATGTTCTCTGCTCGCCCGCATAAGCGGCAGACATGAAGTCGGCAAGTTCGGAAGGCGGCACACCTTCTCGTCTGATGTATTTCGCTGCGGCCTCTACGGCCATGGCAGGCAAAGCCGCACGGCCCGCGAGATCCCTTATCCCGGCAACGTCCTTTGAAACGGACGAGCGGCCGACCGCCTCGCCGAGAAAGAAGTGAAAGAACTCCTCGTGATCGAAACAGTACTTACTGTGGCCGCTGGGAACGATGAGGGCATGGGTTGAAATCTTGTCGACGATTTGCCTAGTGACCTCAGGTGTCGAGCCCGCATCCTCGGCGTAAAGTTCCGCGACGAAGACCATGACATCTCTAGGTAATCGATCGGACCCGCTCGTCCACATCTCCACTGCAATAGAAGAGAGTAGGTCGTAGTGCTGCTCGAGGCTGAGAAGCGGAGTGCTTACATCCTGTATCCCAGTCCGATCTACCCACTTGCGAGCCTCACGCTCAATAATCGAGCCGATAAACTCTCTAAAATACCCCTTGGGTTCGTCGCGTAGTCGCGTCAGCAACTGCTGAAAATCTTCCGAGTCGGTAGCTAAGTCTAGAAGCTTCTGCACCAACACAGCCCTCGTGAGAAGCGGGTGCGAGGGCCCAAGGATCTCCTCCAGTTGCTGGTACACACTCTCGCCGTTGGGCTCCCCGCGAAGCGATGCGTACCGTAAGAAGTGATCGCGATCCCAACGATCGATTGTAAAGCGGGATGCGGAGATCGCTTGCCCCCTGAGGGAATCAATAAGCTTGGCTTGCGCCTTGAGGCTACGGTACTGAAAATAAGCTCGCCTCGCCGCAATTACAGCGGTCCCAGCGGAATCTAGCTCTTGGGTGAAGTCGCCCAACGCGGTGGTGGCATCGCCACCAGCAGACTCTATGAACAACTCCTCAAATCCGTCCAAGGCCGGCACCACTGCCCCTAATCTGACAAGCTCAAGGAAGGACGCGTAGCGTAGGCCATTGAACCTCAGTTTATTCATGAGGGTGCCGACGACAACGTCGTCGAACCTCATGAAGAGCCTCCCCCCAAGGTGGACAGGCAGAAACACCCAATCATCGTCACGGCTGAGATACCTCTTTGCCTGATCTCTCGCCATCTCGTTCAGCAGGGTCGACTTACCCTCGCCAGCGTCGGAAGTCAGGAAGTGAAGTGAAGTCACTCCGGCAGGATGAGCGGAGAGAGATCGCAACACGGTTTCACGAAGGTCAGGAACCGGCTGCTCCTCCTCTGCCGGGTCGTCATTAATATCCCTCAGATGCTTTCCGCTAGGTTCCACGAAATGCTCCGCGGGCTCGGTGTAGTCCAGAATGCGTCGAGCCAGTATCTCTAGCTGCGCAACTCGATCCAAGAGCCACCGACCAGCCGGCAACTGTTCCCCCTCCTCTACGACAAACAGCCCCGCCGGCCGCTGGCGAACCTGCGCCTCTATTATCTCTCCACGAATCTCGAGTGCCAGTTCACCTTTCGAAAGGTCCAGGTCGGTAGCCCGATCAGCGAACGAAAGGAGTACTCGGCGGAAGTCGTCAAACGTCATGCTCTCGGCTCTCGATCTATTGCAACTGGAGCTGTAAATAGCGCCCAACCCCCGGGAGGTCCGGCACATCGTAGAAACTCTCTCGGTTAGACCCGACTGGCTTGACGTGATAGATGTTCTGGCCACGCGAAAGAAGTAGCCGTAGCGTCGGCCAAAGGTCGTCGTCTGCCGAGACGACCGCAAGGTGTTCTTCGCCGCCGAGGTGCAGGGACATCAGATCGGCGGACATCATCCCATCCACAAGCTTCTGCTCCCCCCGCCTAAAAATGTCTGCCAATCTCGTGCTGCAGCCGCCTTTGGAACAACGCCCCGTCTGCATCATTTTCTGAACGCCCGGAATAGGACACCCTTCGGTCGCACATTCTGGAGTGAGGCACCCGCTGCGAGATACTCGTGGCACACCACGCCGCTGTCTGTACGTATTGAAAACCTGCTCGCTGGGAGCGCACCGGAGGCCGTACGCCAAGCCCGCAGAAACCCGAGATTTCCATTGCCGACCGCTGTCATCGACTGTGGTGACAATTCGAGGGAAATCCCGGTCAACCTCAGCCGACACTTCCTCCGCCCGCGTGGTGAACTGGTTCTCCGTGTACCAGCCACCATATAAGCGAAGATCTACGCGCCGGTGATGCTGTAGTATTCTCCAAGACAGAGACGTAGCCAAGCGGTCGGCCATGTAGGCCAGCCCCCGCCTCCGCACGGCCTGCGGCACGTTGTCGAGATCGATTACGACTTGCACCAAACCGGGGTCTATTGCTGGAGTCAGAGCGAACGGATCAGATTACCCTTGGGTACCCACTGACACAACGGGCAAGGAGTTCCACTGCTGCGGGGAGTACGACCATGTCGCATGTCGATGGGTTGCTTGGGGTTTGGGGGCCGGTGTGGCGGTGCCACTTCAGGTTCCGATTACGGGCGTAGCAATTGTGGAGGGGCCGACCGCTGCAGTGCGAAGCTCGACAAGGTCGAGCTGTTTAGATGAGGGACGTGATCTTTACTGTTCTCGCCGCGCCAGTGGTCTTTGCAGTGTGGCGATCTACTCACCGCTGCTGAGCGAAGAACTCGGACTCCGCCCTCTGGCTGGTTAATCTGTTATTTCCTGCGGATTTCGCGGGAAGGCCGCCCACCAGAACTCCGACCCGTAAACATCGGCGACCACCGCGGATCGCATCGCGTCGGTCGTGCCGTCGGCGATCCGCAGGCCCATCAGGTCCCGCACCCGATCGCCCAGATCGACCTCCGTCGAGTATCCGAGCGCGCCGTGAGCCCGCATGGCGAAGTCCGCGGCCCGCAGCGCCGCCTCCACGCCCTCGGCCTTCAGCCCGTTGATGAGCGGGGCCGCCTCGTCGTACTTCCCCTCGTCCAGCAACTCCGCCGCGTCTTTGGCAAGGCTGTAGGCCATGGCCAACTCCGTCGTCGATTGGGCCAGCTGCTGCTGGAGGTGGGTCATTCGGGCCAGCGGCGCCCCGCGGTACTTCCGCTCCTTCATCCTCTCGGCCATCTGCTCCAACGCCCGATCCCCGCACCCGATCGCGGCGGCGACCTGCATCAGCCGCCAGTAGAGGAAGTGCTTGGTAAAGACGTCTTTCCCCTCGCCGTCGACGCCCAGGAGCCGATCGCTCGGCACGAATACGTCGTCGAGGACCAGCCCGCCGTAGGAGTTGCCGGTCAGGCCGTGGGCGGCGAAGTCCTTCACCGTCAGGCCGGGCGTCTCCCGCTCCAGCAGGAACACGCTCAGCTTGCCGACCTCGCCGCTGGAGGCCTTCGTGATCCCGACGACGTCCGTCGCCTCCCGGAGCCGCGCGTTCCAGCGCTTCTCGCCGGAGAGCACGTACCCGCCGTCGACCTTCTTGGACTTGGTCGTCATCGAGGTGTAGTCCGTTCCGAAGCCCTCCTCGGTGATCGTGATGGCGACGTACGCCTCGCCGCAGGCCGTCTCCCGCACGACTTCCTGCGCGACTTTCTCGTCGGAGTTCAGCAGTGCCCGCGCATGGGCCCCGCCGACCACGTCGCGCAGATTGAGGTTGTGTCGCCCCGCGTGACGGAAGACGGGCAGTACCTCGCTCGCGGACCACCCGGACCCGCCGAGTTCGCCCGGCAGGTCCAGCCCCGGCAGTCCGTACGCCGCTCCCGCCTTTCGCCACGCCCGCGGGTCCGTCAGCTTTCCCTCCGCCCTCAGCTCCTCGGCCGTTTCGTCGATTCGCCGCTTCAGGTCTCCAAGCTCAGGCGCCCGCGGCGGGGCGGCGTCCTCCACGGTGATCGTGAAGACTGTGTTCAACTCGTTCACCAATCCCTTGAGGTAAGCCGACACGCTGTCCTTCGCGAGTACTTCAGGCGGCAGTCGCAGGTACATCCGGCCGCAACCGTTATCGCCGTCCTCCAGCACGAAGACCGTTTTCCTTTTGGGATGAGCCGGATCGAGCACGTCCAGACGGTTCCCGTCGACCGCCTTCAAGATGACGAAGTGTCTTCCCAGCACGTCGCCTTCGGCCGTCGTCACCGTGTAGCTGAGAACCTGAAGTTGCCCCTCCCGCACCGCGATCGGCGGGGGCTGGCCGGCCGTCCAGACGTTGCCGTCTTGGGCGTGCGGCGAGTTCGGGGCGGACAGCGTCTCGGTGCTGAACCCGCCGCCGCCGAGGTGGCGTTCGTAGAACTCCAGCAGGTCGACGAATTCGTTGTTCGTGACGCGGCCGTTGAGCAGCGTCGGCTGATCCTGAAATGCTCCGAGGACGCCCATGTGCGGACGTTCGTAGGCGTCCCGGCCCAGCAAGGCCCTGCCGGCCTGCAGGACGATTAGGCCGGCGGCGCTGGCGCAGGATCCCCCTCCGCCGGGCCGGATCAGGAAGTTCAGTTCATCCATCTCTACAAACGGCCCGTCGCCCGACTCGTGCCGTTCCTGGAGCTTCGTCAGCGCTTCCGCCGTCGAGGTCGCTTCCGTCTTCGCGGCTTCCGGCAGGGGATCAGGAGGGGATGCGTCCTGTCCGAGGATCGGCTGGAGGACGACGAGAAACGCCGCCGCGGCGAGCGACGTCCGGTGCGTCGCGGTCGAAGTCATCAGCGGCATCTCGGGCACCGGCGGTCGGAGGCGTGGCGGAGGTTCGGCGGACGCCTGTAGAAGCCGGAGATCTCCGTGACGGGGCGCTCCGGCTGGAGGCTCGGACCGGCTGCCCACACGCTAATCGCAATATGTAGGGGGTCAACCGGTTAGGTGCGCCAGATCCAGCCCCTGCGTTGCCAGTTGCTCGCAAGACGGCGAGCGTCTGACTAAAAACCGCGCCATCTCCCGTCTGCGTCGACCTACCCCAGGTCCCTCTCGATCCGCTCGTACGCCTCGTCGCCGCCCGATACCGCCGCTCGGCGAAGGCCCGCATCTCGTCGGGCATCTCTTGGTGCCGCAGCGCATCGATCCAAGGCAGATTTCCCGGGATCGGCACAACGACGGTGCCCGCTGTCAGGGGTGTTAGGGGTGTTTGTCAGCCCTTGGAGCGGGAACACGAAGCCAACTGCCTGGGAATGCGGGTCCAGTCCCCCGTCGCCTCCGTTGTGGGAGGGATGAGTACGGTTTACCCCCTGACAACCCTGACACCGACTCCGTCCAGTGCCGTACCGTTCTCGTCCCTGCCCCGGACCAAGGAACCGTCCGTCGTTCCGGTTGGCCCTTCGACGGGACCTACAACCGCCGCCCGAGAACCCGCCGGATCTTGCGTCGCCTGCGTCTCCTGCGGCGCCGGCGTGCAAACCGGGTTCACGACCCGGGGCCGTTCCCTGCAGGTCGACGCCGGATCGGAAGCCGGAGGGGACGCTGGGTTCTAGTTCATCGTCACAGGATAGACTGCGGGTAGAGCGACTTCAGTTTGACGCGGGCCTGCTCGGTGGCGAACTGCCAGTCCACGCCGGTCTGGCGGGCGTTCAGATCGGCCGTCCAAGCGGCGGCCTCCGACCGCACCTTATTAATCTGAGCGATCCGCCCGCCCAGGCACTGACGCGTCAACGTCGACAGTTCGCACTCGGAGGTGTTCAGCCACGACCCGTGCTTGGGCGTATAGACCAAATCGATCTTCCGCGCCAGCCGGTGCGCCTCCGCGGGCGGAAACGCTTTATAGAGCGAGGCCGGCGCGTGCGTGTTCAGGTTGTCGCAGACCAGCGTGATCCGCTCGGCCGCGGCGTACCGGGGATCGTCGACCAACGACCGGACCTGCTCGGCCCAGTCGACCGCCGTCTTGCGGTCGGTGACGCGGACGTCCCGCCAGCCGCCCAGCGGCTCGTTGAACATCCAGACGCAGCACCAGCCGTGGCGGACGTATTCATGATCCTCCCGGGCGACGGCCCCCCGCTTGGTCGGCCGCGGCGTGCGAACGTGCTCGACCAATTGCTTGGGCTGCTCGTCCATGCAGACGACCGGCCGGGCCGGGTCGTACGGCCGCCGATAGGCGTCCAGAACCCGCTCCATATCCGCGACGAAGGCCGCGTCGTCTTTCGGCGGCATGCACCACTGCCGCTTCAGGTGCGGCCTGACGTCGTTTTTTGAAGGCTCCGCCGCACCGTCTCGTGCGAAACGGACTCCACGATCTCCAGCTCCACCAGCCGGTCCGCGAGCAGCCGCAGGCTCCAGCGACTCCGGCCCTCCGGCGGCGTCGAGCAGGCGATCGCCAGCATCTTCGCCTCGGCGTCGCCGTCGAGGATCGGCTCGGTCGTCACGGTCCGCCGGCGACGTTCGAGCGACTCCAGCGGTCCCTCCTCGCAGGCCCGCTTCCGCCAGGACTCGATACTCCGAACGCCGGCGTTCACCTCGCCGGCCACGTCGACGTCCCGCAGGCCCGGACCGTGGTCGGACTGGTCGCACAGCAAAAGAGCCCTGGCCTTCTGATGCTTGCCGGCGGCGACGTTCCGCCGCCGCGTGATCGCTTCCAGGACCGACCGCTCTTCGGCGGTCAGCTTCAACACGTATCGCTTGTTCATCGCTGTCCTCCTTGGGCGGAACGGGAGCCGGCCGGACAGCATACCAACCCGCACGCGTCGGCGTGACGGCGCACTAGCAGGCTGCTGAAAAACAGCGCCGTTTATCGGCGGGACGAACAGCGATAGTTCGCCGTCGAGGCGAACGAGCTCGGCTTGTCCATCGATCCGTTTTGCCGAGGCTGATCGGCCCGCCCGGACTTGCCGGCGGGCTCCGAACGAGCCCCGTTCAGAGCGAAACGAAGGTCGTCCGCGGTGGCCGCCGAATTGATCACGTCGATCACGTCGGCCTGAGTTTTTGGATGCGAATCAGGTTGTAGGCCGCCGCGGAGAGCTCCAGCTGTTGCCGGAGTTTCCAGCGGCCGACGTGCCGGCTGCGACCGAGGCCCGCGATCGTCTTGAGCCAGCCGAACCCCTCCTCCACTTTCTTTCGGACCCGCTGCGAGACGGCGTATTCCGCGGTCGCGAGTCTCGCTTTCATTCGCAGACGCGCTTCGATCTTCTCCCGCCGATCGCTGCGGGCGGTCTTCGGGTCCGCCGGCTCGGCGTTGCGCATCGCCACGTGCGGGACGATTCGACGCGATTCAAGCTTCAACAGCAGCGGCCCGCTGTCGTATCCCTTATCCGCTCCGAGCGTCTTGGGCGAGCGGCCGCGCTTCCGCCGATAGCGGTCGAGCAGCTCGATCGTCGCCTCGGATTCGGCCGTGCCGTTGGCTTCGGTCACGGCCGCCTCCATGATCAGACCGTTGCGGTTCTCCGCAAGCGAGTGGCCCAGATGAGCCAGCAGCGCCGGCTTGCCCGGCCCCTTACAGTACAGCCTGGCCTCGGGATCGGTGCGGCTGCGATGCGTGGCGTTGGTTCGCTTCCGGCCGCGGAAGTCTACCTCGGCGTTTCGGCTCTTAAATCCGGCGCCGTCTTGCTCGTTCTGGTCGTCGTCGACCGACCCGACCGACTCAATCGGCCGAAAGCTCTTGGTCGAGGCCATCGACTCGATCATCGTGCCGTCGACGCTGAAGTGATCGTCGCTGCACAGTCCCGCGGCGATCGCCTCGGACACGACGGCCTCGAAGAACGCCGCGGCCAGGCCGTGCTCCTCGAGCCGCGTTCGGTTATGGGTGAACGCGGTGGCGTCGAAGGCGTCCTCGGCCGGGTCCATGTCGAGAAACCAGCGGAACAGCAGATCCGTGTCGATCCGCTCGACCAGTTGCCGCTCGCTGCGAACGGAGTAGATCGCCATGAGCAGCAACGCTTTAAGCAGTCGTTCGGGCGGCACGCCGGGCCGGCCGGTGCGGCTGTAGGCCGCCGAGAACCGCTCGTTCAAGCCGGCCAGGATCGCGTCGACCCGCTTCTTCAGGGGACGCAGCGGGTGATCCGGCCGAATCCGGCTCTCCAGATCGATCGAGAAAAACATCTTCGGCTGGCGGTCGGCTTGTCCACGCATCGCAGCGCCTCGGCTCGGGAACGAGGCCCCGAAGCTAGCGCGAACGAGCCGCCGCCGCGAGCGAGTTTTTCAGCAGCCTGCTAGATCGCGGCGCGTTCCGGCGTAGGCGTCGGCCCTTCCGTCGGCGGTGTGGCCCGGACGCGGTCGATCCTTGACAGTCCAGCCTCGACGAACGCTTGCGCCTCGTCCCGCCGACGCAGCGCCGCGGCCCGCTCATGTCGCCAGCGAACCGTTCGTCCCGTCAAGCGGTCTAGCAGGCCGGCGGATCTGAGTCGCTCCTCCGCCTCCGTCACCGCGTCTTCGGCGTTGTCCATGCCGACGTAACGGGCGAGGATCACGCGGGCGTTCCGCCGCGAGCGGAGGTACTCGCCCCTCTCTCGCTGGCGCTTGTCTTCCTCCTCACGGCGAGGCGGCGGGGGCGGGGTCATGACGTCGGCCTTGCCTCTGAGCGGCGGGATCGCAGGAACTCGAGAATAACAGGTCTTCGTCCGCCTCGGCGAATAGAAAATCTGCATCCGTGTCGTCCTCCGGGCGTCGGCGGCCCGCCCGCCCCACATCGGAAACGGACGATGGTTGACGCCCCTCGCCGGCCCCCGCATGCTGACCGCCACTTGCCATCGTTGCGACTCAAACTCGAACCCGCTCCATGTGCCACGTCCGTCGGCGGTTCGGCTTTTCGATCGTGGAGTTGCTGGTCGTTATCGGCATCGTGTCCCTGCTCTGCGCGCTAATCATGCCGGCCGTGCAGCAGGCCCGTCAGAAGGCTTGGGACGTCGAGTGTCGGAACAATCTGAAGCAGGTCGGACTGGCCTTCCACCAGCACCACGGCGTCTTCGGCAGCCTGCCCAGCAACGGTGGGTACGACCCGGCGCAGGTGGTGCTCGACGCGGACGGCGAGCCGTTCACCCCCACGACGCTGAACACCGAGAACGGCAAGCTGTACCAGTGGGGCGTCGGCGACCCCGACAGCGGCCCGCGGGAGCAGACCGGATCCTGGGCGTACCCGCTGCTGCCGTTTCTCGACCAGCAGAACGCCCACGCTAAGCCTGCCTACGACGCGGTCGTGCCGACGTACGCTTGCCGCGCCCGCCGCGACGCCGCCGCGACGGCCCCGCCGCCGAGCGACGCATTCGGGGAGTACGAGGGCGGCGGGCACCGGTGGGGCCGGACCGACTACACCGGTAACGGCTTTCTCATCTTCAACCGCCCCAAGCTGATGCGATTCGCCAATGTCCGCGACGGGACCAGCAACACGCTGCTCGTCGGGGAGAAGGCGTTCGACCCCTGCGTGCAGTCCGACGGAAGCTTCTTCTGGGACGAGCCTTTTTTTCTGGGAGGTTCGGCCGGCAGCCGTCGGTACGGACTGCGGCTGCTCCCCGACGGGCCGGGGCTCGTCTTCAAGCAGAACTGGGGCAGTCCCCACGCCGGCGGCGTGAACTTCCTGCTGTGCGACGGGAGCGTCCAGCAGGTCCCGTTCACGATCGACTGGCAGGAGTTCGATCGCCTACTGACGCCCGCGAAGGGCCTCGCGATCGAATACGGCACCCCCGACGGCCCGAACGAACCGGAAGATCAATGACCCGCCACGCGACTACGCTCGCCCTCCTCTCGACGGCCCTCCTCTCGACGGCCCTCCTCGCCGGCTGCGGCGATCGCGGTCCGTCGGACGCCGACGCGGAGACCTTCGAGGTCGAATTCGCGTCGGTGCCCGAGTGGGGGCCGGTCGTGTCCCTGAACGGCCACGAGCCGGCGAAGGCGGTCCGGGTCGAGGGCGGCGAGGCGGTGGTGAGCGTCCCGTCCGGCGAGAAAGGCAACCGCGTCGCCGTGGACCTAAAGTTCGGTCTAACCGGCGACTTCTCGACCGAGGGAGCGTTTCGGTCCCTCACGCTCCCGGAGGTGCGGGAGGGGTACGGCAGCGGCGTCGGACTTCAGCTCAACCGCGGGACCGGGCAGTACACGATGCTGTCCCTCGGGCGCGTCCGCATGCCGCATCCCGGGATGAGCAAGGTGCCGGACGTTTGGAAGATCGTCCGCCGAGAGGAGAAGCCGGACGGCTCCCACCATCACGAGCACGTTTTCTTTCCCACGTCGGCCAAGAGCGGTCGCATCAAATTCGTGCGGGAGGGCGGGGTGATCCGCTGCTTGGCGGCGGAAGGGGAGGACGAATCGTTTCGGGAACTGACCGTGATGGAGTTCGGTTCGGAGCCGGTCGAGCGGGTGGCGCTGTCGGTGGACACCGGCGGCTCCATGGACCAGCCGACGGCGGCCACCCTCACGCACCTGTCGGTCACGGCCGACTCGTTGCCGGTCGGCCCCCCGGCCGAGCCGCGGGACACCCGTTTCAGCCCGATGACGATCGCCCTCGCGATCGCCGCAGTCGCGTTCGCGGGGGCGGGAGTCGCAGTTTGGCGGCGGCGTTCCAACGCTTAGCGTCGTCGGCTCGTTTGGCGTCTCATCCCATTGCTCGTCTATTCTCCGCGGGACTCGCGCCGACGCAGGAACAGGACGGAGGGCAGTCCCGCCGCGCAGGCGACGCCAATCTGCGCCGTCCGCAGCAGCAGCAGCGGCAGCACCAAGTCGCCGGGAGACCCGCCGGTCGCCGCCGAGGCGGACAGTCCGGCGGCTTCCTGCACGCCCGCCCCCCCGGGCGTCACCCCCGCCAGCCCGCCGGCCTGATGGGCGGCCGCGGCGATCAGCGATCGGCGCCAGGAACCGCCGGCGTCGCAGGCGGTCAGGGCGCAGAAGAATCCGGCGGTCTGCACCGCGGCGCAGGCGCTCGCGGCGAGCGCGGCCTCCGCCGCCAGCCGGCGGTACGGCCAGGCCCGGCCCAGGATCAGTCTCCGGGCGGCGAGACCGCAGCCCGCCGCCGCCGCGAGTGCCGCGACGGCCGGAAGCGGCGCGACGGCCAGCAAGGCGAGGGCGAGGGCCGCGACGAGAAACCCGACCGAGAACGCCAGCGTCGCTCCCCCGAACACCGCAATCGGCACCCCGCACGCGGCGCGGAGGTAGGCCCCCCGCCCCGCCGCCGCCAGCAGGGGGGGGACGAACGCGGCGGCGAGATTGCCGACCCCCGTCACGGCGACCGCGAGGCCCGGCCGCACCGGCCGATCGGCCGCCCGCGCGACGCACCACAGAAACGCCGCCCGCACGAGAAACGACGCCGTGGCTGCGGCGACCGCCCCGGCGGCCCAGGCCGGATCGACGTCCGCGAGCTCCCCTGTCCGGTCGGAGCGGACGACGTACCAGACGAGCGCCGCCAGCGTCCCGGCGGAGACGATGTACGAGAGTCCGGTGAGTGCTCGCCGGGCGGCCGGACTCCGAGTTCCCAAGCGGGGAACGCCCTCCCCGCCGCAGGCGGCCCGCGTCGCCCCGCCGTCGAACGGCCGCACGCGCCACGCGAGCAACGTCCAAGCGGCCTCTAACCCGTCGCGGAACCGGATCTTCTTGCCCTCCTCGGTCCCGCGGGCGTGGTACGAGACCGGCACCTCCCGCACCCGCAGGCCCGCCCGGGCCGACTTGGCGGTCACCTCCGGGCAGAACTCGAACCGCTCGCAACGGAGGTCCATCGCCCGCAGGACCGCGGTCGGAAACGCCTTATAGCAGGTCGCCTCGTCGGTGATCCGCAGCCCGAACAGCGCCCGCACCAGCAGGTTCAGCAAGCCGACGCAGCGGGCGTGCCACCGGTGCGGGAACTCGTTCCCGCCCATCCGGCGCGAGCCGTAGACGACGTCCGCCTCCCCCGCCAGCAGCGGCTCCAACACCCGCGGCAGGTCCGCCGGGTCGTACTCGAGGTCGGCGTCCTGAACGACGGCGAACTGGCCCCGGGCCGCGTCCAACGCGGTGCGGACCGCCGCCCCCTTGCCCCGGTTCGTCGGGTGCCGCAGCAGCGTCAGCCGGAACTCCGGGTGCGCCGCCGCCCATTCGCGGACCGCCGCGGAGGTGCCGTCGGTGGACGCGTCGTCGACGACGACGGCTTCGACGTCGAGCGGCGCCGCCGCCAGCCGGTCCAGGGACGCCGCAATCCGCGGGCTCTCGTTGAACGCCGGCATCAGCGCGGTCAGCGTGGGCGCGGTCAGCATGACGCGGCGGCGGACCGACGCTCCGGGGTCGCCCGGGGGGCGAGCGGCGGGACCGGCCCCAGGGCGTCGCACGGCGGCGGCGGGTCGCGGTACAGGCAGACGCGGATCAGCCGGGTCACCAAACGCGGGGGCAGCAGCAGCAGGGCCCGGTCCGTCAGGCGGCGGAACCGCGCCTTCGCCCCCCCGTCCGGCCAGTACCGGGCGCGGACGAGGAGCGAGTCGCGGATCATCTTCCGCACCTTGCGAGCCTTCATCTGCTCCGCGTGCAGGCGGTAGTACAGCAGCACTTCAGGATGGTTGGCGAACTTGCCGCCGGAGTGGGCGATCCGGCTCCAGAGGTCGTGGTCCTGCGAGGTGCCCCCCGGGAGCTCGCCGTACCCGCCCAGGTCCCGCACGAAGTCCCGGCGGACCATCACGCTGGGCTGGTGCAGCGGCACGGACCACGCCAGGGCGGCCCGCACGTCCGCGTCCGCGGTCGGGAAGCGGCGGTAGCCGATCAATTCGTCGTCGTCGTCGATGACCGCGAGCTGGCTGCCGGCGGCGACGAGCTCCGGGTCGGCCGCGAACATCGCGACCTGCTCCCGCAGCCGCTCGGGGCGGGCGACGTCGTCGGCGTCCAGCAGTGCCACCAGCGTCCCCCGGGCCAGTTTCAACCCTAGATTCTTCTGGTCCATCAGCGACGTGCGAATCTCGTTCGCGACGTGGCGGACCCGCGGGTCCGCGAACCGGGCCAGCGTCGGGGCCGCCGGCCGGTCCGACGGGTCCTCCACGATCACGAGTTCCCAGTTGTCGAACGTCTGCGCCAGGACGCTGGCCACCGCCCGCTCCAGGTGCCGGGGGTCGGCCCGCCAGACGTTCATTAGCACCGTCACCGCCGGCGGGGGGGCCGAAGAAGTCATCGTCCGGCTCCGTCCGACGTTCCGAATTCCCGCAGTCGCCTCGCCAACGCGGCGCGGTCGACGCAAAACACCTCGTAGTTCCACGCCCGGTCGTAGTAAGAAAAAACCTCCGGGTTCGCCGCGGTCCAGTCGTACGCCCCGTGAAACCGTCCGTTCGTCAGCTCTTCGATCACCACGACGGCGAACAGATCCGCTTCATGGGTAGCCACGTACTCCAGCATCTGCCGCTCCGACAGCAGCTTGGTCGGACGGTACGTCCGGATTTGCCGGGCGGAGCCGAAGAACGGGTAGTAGCGGTAGACGGCCGTCACGACCCGCTCCGGGCGGGGGGTCTCCCCTTCCAGCCGAGAGAACAGCTTTGCGCCGAACATCCGGTCGTAGTGCTCGGCGAAGCCGGCGTGCCACGGTCTGCTCAGGGCATAGGAGCCCGCCCCCGCCGCCAGACAGAGCGCGACGACGGTCGCGGCGACGAACGTCCGCCGCCGCCGGACCAGCTCCGACGCCATCGCCAGGCAGATGGCGAGCAGCACCGCGTTCGCGGCCAGCAGCAGGGTCTCCCATGCCGCCGCCTCGTGATCGAGCAGCCGCCTGACGGCGGGCACGGCGGCGGCCGACGCAAACGCCAGCGTCGGAACCGCCGCGGCGACGCTCCCGATCGCGCGGAGCCGTCCCAGCCGCTGCCCGAGGTCGGACGCCGCGACGGCCAGACCGATCGTCGCCAGCGTCAGCGTGGAGAGGCTGAACCGGACCACCAGATAGGCGGAGTTGACCAGCGTCCCGGCACTGTCGGCGTCCGTCGCGTAGGGGGTGATCGAGAACGCCGCCAGCGCGCCGACCCCGAGCACCGCCGCGGCCAGCCGCTCGCGCCCCCGGCGGGTCGTGCCGGGGGACGGTCGCGGGCGCAGCAGATCCCCGCCCGCGAGCCACAGCGACGTGAGCGGCAGCAGCAGCACTGCCGCGTAGATGAGCGGTCCGCCGTAGCTCTGGACGGCCGCCGTCCACTGCGGCAGCAGGTCGGGGTTGCCGTTGCCCAGCAGCGTGCTCTCCCAAGTATTTTCCCGCATCCCCTGCGGCAGTCCCGTCCCGGGCGCGATCCCCAGCGGATAGACGGGCGTGCCGGTGAGGGCGAAGTTCCGGGCGTACCAGTACCCAGCCAGCGTCGCCGTCCCCGCCGCCGCCCCGCCGGCCAGTCGCAGGGCTGCCGCCCGACCACCGCTCCGCCACGCCAGCGGCAACAGGACGAACCAGGCTGCCGCTGCGTATCCCAGACCGTAATATTTCACGCCGCACAACAGCCCCAACGCCGTGGAGGCGAGGAGCAGATCGCCGCCCCGGAGGCGACGGCAGTACCGCAACCCGTAGACCAACCCGACGACCAGCAGGGTCGCCACGGCAAAGTCGTTTTTGAGGCACGTCAGCTGCTTGAACGCCACGTCCGAGGTGACGATCGCCGCCGCGGCCGCGTGGCGGAGCGGCGGAGCCCCGCCCAGCAATCGCGTCAGTTCCCACGCTCCCGCCGCCATCACGAACATGACGGGCAGGTTGACGAGCTGCGCAAAAAAGTCCCCGGAGAACGGGGCCGTCAGCCAGAGCGCGAGCGCCTCCAGGCCGCTGGCGTTGTACCAGACGGCGTTTGCCTGCGTGCCCAGGGAACCGGCCTGCAACCACGAGTCCACCATCGGCAGGTGGTACATCAGGGTGTCCCAGTCCCGCGGGTACTCCAGCACGCCCTGCCCGAGCGACGCCCCGCCGAGGAGGGCCGCCGCGGCGATCCACAGGATCGTCGCGGCCAGGCCTGTCGGCCGACGCTTACGCGGGAGGCGAGCGAGCGAGGGCGTCAGCGCCGCCGTTGAGACGTGGAGGACGCCGGCCGCGAACGCCACGGAGGACGCGAGGGCGGCGGCCCCGAGCCGGCCGGTCAGTCCGGCCGCGAACGCCCCGGCCGTGACGCATCCCCAGCCCAACACCGTGGCGTGCAGCGCCCGCAGGCGTACGGACTCTCCTGGAAACAGCCGACCGGACGTCCGCCAGAGCGACCACGCCAGCACGGCCGTCAGGGCCGCCCAGATTATCCCGGCCACGGCGTCTCGGTAGAACGCATCGTCGGACACGATCACGCCCTGCCGATGGTACGGGCTCCGCGCCAGCGGTCGATCGCCCCGATCGCGAGTAGGCCCGCCCCCGCCGTGAAGGCGACGGCCCAAATCGTCCAAGTCGACACCCCCTCCTCCGGCGGGAGCCCGTAGGGCAGGCCGTCAGCGAGGACGCTCAGTTCCGTAATCGCGACCTTCGTCCGGTTCGTGCCGCCGCCGGTATCCGCGATCACGCTGATTTCCCGGATCCCGTCGTCGCCGAACGCGAAAGCAGCAACCTCGTGGAACTCGCCGTCGTCGCCCGCCGCGAGACAGCGGATCATCCCGCCCTCCCGCACCAGCTGCAGCCGTCCGGATCTGGCGTCGGTTTTGACGTAGCGGTGGTCGTGCTCCCGTCGTCCGCCCCTCGACGTGCGGTGGACCGCTTTCCAGACGTCGCCCTCCCCCGGGTGCCGCACCCGGCCGAGATATACGATCCGGTCCGCCCCCCCCCGAGGCGTGACTTGGACTCCCACGCCTGACCCATACCCGTCCGACGGCATCCGCACATCACGCAGTTCGAACCCTACCGTGACCTCGAAGTCGCCAACGGCGGCGAACATCGTCCTAATACCAGCCTGAGGGCGGCCGGACCTTGCGGCCGGCAGGTTTACCACCAAGTGCCCCTTATCCTCAGAGATCGCCGTCTCTGCGTTGTCCCCGAGATATCCTAAGGTTCGGCCCTGCGGCCCCGCGTCCGTCAGGTCCGCGGTGAACGAGTCCGGGTCCGCACTGATACTCCGATCAGAGGAGCATCCAGTCACAAAGCATATGGCGGCTGCAAACGCCACACATCGGAGGTTCGCGGATCGCAGATTCATTGAGCCGGTTGCTCAGAGGCGGTCTCGAAGCCATTCGTTGGGTCAGAACCCTGCTCGGCTCCCAAGGCCAGGTAGTAAGCGGAAGCGGGTTGACTAGAACGCACTTCCAGTTTTCAGCGGGGCACCCGCGTTCTTTGCCGTACCGACCGACTGACAGTACCCCGTTCTGGCGGGCAGCGGCATCCTAGCAGAGTCCTCTCCTCGAAGGCATCCCCTGGCCCGGACGGGAGACGGTCGGCCGACTTCGGGAAGACGAGCCCCGCCGCGGCCTCATTCGATAGGTATCGATATGTCTTTCGCTTCGGGATAGTCCGTCCAGAGCCGGAGCACCGCGCTTTCGACTCCGACTCCCCGCTCGAGGGCCGCAGGCCTCACGACGATCCTGTGCATACGAGAAGAGGAGACCGTACCCGGCTCCGCGCTCACATCATAGCCAGGGGGGGCGGAAAGCCTCAGCAGGCGGAACGGTTTGCCATCTAGGCTATAGACGACAGCGTGCCCAGCGCGAGACCCGTCAGCACGATTCGTCAGCCGTAGCGTGTCCGGAACTCGCAGCCCGGATCGCACTCGTCTTTCGATGACACTCGTCTCTGCTGAGGTTGTTTCCCCGCCTGTGCGACTGCCTTCAAACCGTAAGACGAAGTGCGACATCTCGCCCAGAGTGCTGGAGGTTTGCGAGCTCGTCCGATGTTCGTATTCGAACTGCCAGTGGTCTTGCGTGATTCCTTCGCCCCACGCTTCTCGCGTGTGCCCTGTCTGCCGGATTGCTGCTCCCGGGGGGGCATTGGTTACCACGACATCCTCCCACTGCGGGCTGCCCTCGCGGGAATAGCCCCGAACGTCGACCTGCTTCACGGCGGGTTCGTCGCCGCCAGCAGGACTGTGAACGACAATTTGCGACGGCCTGACATCAAAGTCCGGCAGCACTTCTACGACCGCAGCAAGAGCCACCGTCTCTGCCTCGCCGCCCCCGCCTTGAGCGGAGGCTGCCAGCGTCACTTCGCCACGGTGCCTGCCGGGGACAGACCACGCACGCGACGAAACCCGGACATCTAGCACCGCACCGGCCGGCACCACAAGACCTGCGTGAAGGTCTCCAGCCGGCTTGGCGGACACGTCAATGCAGCCGCAGCTGACGCCAGAGATCCGCAGGACCAGCGCCCTGCCCGATTCGTTCGACAGATGAAAAGACTCGCCGGCGGCCTCCAGCCCCCCCTTCCCGCCCGACAGCAGCAGCACATTGACTGTCGAGCCTTCCTCCACGCTTACGAGCGGCCCGTTCTCACGCGAAGAACACCCGGCCCCCAGGAGGAGGAACACGAGAACACGACAGCCCTGCGAAATCACCCGCGCACACACAACTGCCACCCCGCCCCTCAAGGATATGTATTCGTCAGGACACAATCGGGGACACTCTGCGGCTGGGTGAGCAGGCCCCCAGAGTCATGGTATTTGCACCAGCACGACTCTTCAGTCGTATTAGCAGTGACGAGTTCCCGCTTCACACACATGCCAGACCAATACTCCCGCTGCACGGTCGTATATTTAGGCGGCTCCTCCGTCGGCGGCCCTTCGCACTCATCCCAGCATTCCTCGCAGTCCACACACTTCCCAGGAACAGCCTCCGCAAACCCGCCCGAGTCATTACACCCCTCTGTCTGAGCACAGACGTTGGGACCGCCCCAGGTGCAGTCGCTCTCCTCGATAACGGGGCCTTCGCCCGAATGAGCCCCCTTGCATTCACGATTGATACTACCGGGTGGACTCGCTAGCACCGCGAGCCCACCGCACACCAGCATGAACGCCGCAGCTGCACCGTACCCGCCCACGGCATTCTTCCACGACTTCGTATGCACTTGACACCTCTCTGGTTAGCGGACGCCACGATATCTGGAGCATACTCGCGACTCGTAGCATTGCAAGCCTCGCTTCTACATGGCTGCCCCCCTCCTTTTGATCCACAGGATCACGGAGAGCAGCCCCGCCGCCAGTGTCAGCAAGGCAGCAATCCATACCCAGTCGCGAGTTCCGCCTACGGGTAGGCGATCGCCTCTGTCGTTGATCGCAGGCAGGCCTCCCGGCGGCTCTAGAGTTTCCGCATTTGCGACTGCTTCTCGAGCAGTAAACACCTTCCCGCTCCGGGTACCCCGACGGTCGACAACAATGTCACCGCTCGCCACCGGAACGGCGAATGCCTCCGTCGGCGGACTCATGTTAAACTCTGCGTCTAGGATTTTATACGCTCTGACGCGGTTCGCGTTACCGTCCGAGTCGTATCCAACCCAGATCGTTAGCTCCGGCATACTGACGCCGCCAGGCCACTCGAGGTAGTCGATCTGCCTGAAGTCCTCGCTCACGCGCCCTTCACGGTACATCGTATAGCCCGTGAAGTGATACGTTTCCGGATCGAACAGAAACGTTGTTGTGTAGGGGCCTGTGTTCTGTTCCGGCGGAACGGCCGCAATGACGTCTCCTAGCACCGTTTTTTTAGCCGCCAGTCCCATCCGTCCACTCGTCAGCTGTCCGTCTGCCTCTTCGTAAAGTAGGGATCGGAACGTCTCCATCGACCGAAGTTCGAGGGAGCCGCCGGTGGGTTCTATCTCGACCTGGCGTCTTTGCTCGCCCTTAAACGCCTTTCTGGACCGGATCCTCGTCAGCCCGTCGTCCACGGCCTTGGCCCCGCCCTCGCTACTTTCGGCCCTGCGGCTCCCTTCCATGACGAACTCCCCGTCGAAGCACACATACAGTTTCCCGTCCGCTCGTCTCACCTCGTCGACCAGCTTTTGCAGGTCGCCGCCCACCGCATCGAAGGCATCCCAGAACTCCTCCCGCCCGAGTGGTCTCATTGCCTGAGGTTCCACCATGCAATGCCGGAAACCGATTCTGGCAGAGTACACCTCCGCACCTCGAAGGTTTTCCGCAACCCTCACAATCTCCTTCGCCCACCGCCCTGCTTCGTCATCGTTCAGAAACGTAACGCTGACAATGATAAGCAGAGTAGACATCGGTCGAACATCGCATGACCCCGGGGGGGGGGAGTCTACTGCCCCCCCCCGCGGCCCGCCAGATCGTGCGGGACTGTTTCCGGCAGTTCTTTCTGGATACTACGCCGCGGTCGCTCGCCGCTTCTCCAGATCCGCTTCGAGTTCCTCTGCCCAAGCCTTGAGCGTCGCGATCAGATCAGCCGTCGTGATCCGGCCGGTCTTGCTCGCCTGCACGACCAGTCCGTCCTTGGTGAACCGCCGCGTCGACTTCTGCTTGGCCGGCTTGTCGCCGCCCTTCTTCCGCTTCACCTCCGCGGCCACCGCGTCGATCGTGCCGCCGTCCAGGTAGCGGTCCACGTAGGCCCGCCGCTCCTCGTCGGTCTTCAGCTTCAGCACCTCGCGGAACAGGCTCTTGGGGATCACCCCCTCGGCGACGCGTTCCTGCACGTCCTCCGGCAGCGTCAGCAGCCGCAGGCTCCGCTGCACCGTCGTGTAGTCCAGGCTCAGCTCCGCGGCCATCTCCTTGGCCGAGCAGCCCCGGCCGTCGATCAGCTTGCGGTAGGCCTTCGCCTCCTCGATCGGGTTCAGGTCCTGCCGGACGATGTTCTCGATCAGCTGCAACTCGTGCGCGTCGTCGGCGGCGATCTCGCCCTCCTGGATCACGCACTCCAGCTTCTCGATCCCGGCGATCTGGCAGGCCCGGAACCGCCGCTCGCCGACGATCAGCACGTACTTGCCGCGGCCCTCGTCCCAGCGGACGCGGACGGGCTGGAGCTGCCCCTGGGTCTGGATCGAGTGGGCCAGCTTGGCCAGTTCCTCCGGGTCGAAGTCCTCGCGGACCTGGGCGTCGGCGACGATCTCAGTCAGCGGGATCTTGGCGGCGTTCCGCAGCCGCTCCTGGCCCTCGACCCGGCCGGGGCCGGCGGGCTTAGCGAAGGCGGCGGAGTCGGGGGTCGACTCGGGCCGGACGCGGAAATCGGCGTCCAGATCGGCGCCGGCGAAGGAGGCGTATTTTCCGTTGCTCATGTCAGGCCGCCTTTCGGGCTTGGGCTTGGCGTTCGATGCGAACCAAAACTTCATCGCAGAACTCGCGGGTCAATTTGTCGGCGGCGGAGTTCGGGGCGTACTCGGCCACGGACTTCCGCAGCCCCTGCGCCTCGGCGAACGCCGTCAGATTGGTCAGCACCGTGTTCAGCACGCGGTCCCCGTGGATCGCCCGCAGCCGCTCCTCGTTGGCCTCGTGGTAGGTGCTGATCGTCTTGCGGAGGTTCACCACGTAGCCGAGGAATCGCAGCTTGCGGTTGGCGGCCTGGGCGGTCGCCAGCGTGCGGTCCACGCCGGCGATCGCCTGGGCGCTGAACGTCTCCGGGACGATCGGAACCAGCACGTGCTCGGCCGCCATCAGGCAGCTCCACGTCGGCAGGTTCGAGACGTCCGGCGGGCTGTCGAGCACGACGTAATCGAAGTCCGGGGCGACCTCCCGCACGAACTCCGCCAGCGCGTGGCCGACGTCGCCCATCGTCTGGGGGTTTGGACAGTTGGGCTCCCTGAGGTAAAGCCCACCGCGGGCGAGTATGGAAGGGCCACGCCTTCGTACGACTCTCGCGGATCGCCATCCCGCCCGAAACGAAGGATGACGATCTTCGTGATCGGTGCCCCGGTGCCCCCGGCGGCCAGGTTGTCGACCGGCTGGTCGATCGCCGCGGGACGGTTCTCGCCGGCACCCGAAACCCCGACCGGGCCGATGCTCTCCGCAAGAAAGTCGCGGAGGTGCGACTACGACGATCCTGCGGCGATGCGAACGACATCCAAGGGAATTGACGTGCTGATGCTGATACCCAGCCTCACCGGGGTAAAGCCACGCATCCGGCAGCACGCCGATACGCTGGCGGCGCAGGACACCGAGGTGAACCGCGTCGTGCCGGCCAGTTTTATGGCAGCGGAGCCGGACTCCCCGTTTCAACGTCGCCCAGTTCCTGCTTTACGCTGAAACGAATCTCCGGCTGTCCGGGCTGGACTGGATGATCACCCGCGGCGGCCTGTACCTCGACCCGGTCGCGGATTGGATCCCCGACCTGATCCGCATCGGGAAGCTCCCGTACCCGGTGCGGCATGGCTGGGTCTCCTATATTAGCCGGGACGACCTCGCCCGCGCCTTCGCGGCGATTTTCACGGGCGACGGCCACCTCGAACGGCTGTACAAGCTGATGCGCTCTCGGGCCGTCAGCATGGAGGGACTCGACGCGGCGGTCTCACGCAGCATGGGAGCGGAGATTTTCTCCGAGGCCGTCTCGGAAGATGGTTAAGTCGAACTCTTGCGAGGCGGCGGAGAGCCGGAGGAGCTGATCCAAGCCTTGCTGTCAGCGTCAACGTCTCGAGGGTCGGTTCGATCGGTGCACGCGCCGGCGAGGGCCGCGTTCGGGTTTAAGGGGCCCGCTCCGCCCAGACCGGGTAGCGATCGCTGCCGAACGTGTCGCGGCCCCGGCTCGCCTCCCCGAAGCGCTCGGCTTCCGCCCCGCCGACGTAGAGCACGTCAATGGCGCCGACGCCGGGGTACGGGAACACGCCGTCTCCGCGGGTGTCGCAGTAGGTATTGCCCATCTCCCGCGTGAGGCTCCGCAGCCGCAGGCCGTCCACCAGCCCGCCGGCGAGCAGGGCGTGGGTGTCGTCGTAGCCGTCGGTCCGGTCGTCGGCCGGATCGGTCCCGCTCTTGGCCAGATCGGTCTCGCCCACGTTGAAGTCCCCGCCCACCACGGCGGTCAGGTTCGGGTTCTCTCCCAGCCGCTCCGCGACGTGTCGGGCCATCGCGGCGGCCACCAGCTCGCGTTTGCGAGCGTTGTCGCGGTCCCTGTCGCCCTCGGCGCCGCTGGACGACTCAGGTGCGTCACCACCGCCGTCAGCCCTAAGGCGGGCACGTCCGCGGCGAGGAACCCGCGGCCGACGCCCATGTCCGCGATCCCGTCCAGATCGACCCGTTCCAGCCGGCGCTCCTCTGGCTAGCCGGGCCGGGCGCCGCCCTCAGGGCCGCGGTCGAACACCACCGCGTTCGTCAGCGGGAAGCGGGAGAGGATCGCCAGCTCGAAGCTGCTGTACTGGGCAAGGTCGTTCGGGTTGAAGTCGCTGACGACGACGTGCTCCGGCCCGGTCGGCAGGCCCAGCGCTTCGGCGACCGTCCGGGCGACCTCCAGGGAGGTGATCTCGTCCAGTAGCAGCACGTCCGGCCGCACGTCGGCGGCGAGGGCGGCGAGGGCGGCGAAGTCGTCGGAGCGGGCCTGGGCGTCGGCGACGGAGAACAGGGGGCCGCTGTTCCAGGTCGCCACCACCACGTCGTCGTCGGCCGCCGGGACCGCTTCGCCGGGCGTCGGATTCGCCTCCGTCGGCCTCGGCAGCGGGTCCGCCGGGAGCGGGTCGGCCGGCCGCGTCTCGGCGGGCGACGGGGCGGGGACCGGTTCGGGCTCCAGGTCCGGCGAGCAGCCGAAGGCGAGGCAAAGTAATGCGAGCGGCAAGGCAGTGCGGGCGGTCATGCTGGCAGGGTCGTGTTCTGTTGGCGGCATCACAACAGCCCCCGGAGGCAAACCGCAGGAACCTGCCTTCCAGAGGGATGCGGGGGCAGCACGCTCTCAAACGGTATGGTGCGGAACTGGAATAACAGTTCGACCTTCTCAGACAGCATCATGGCCGATCAGACCAGCTTTCCCGTGATCATCTGCCCGGTTCAGTGTTTCGACCGCACGCGGGAGAATCCGTTCCCGCTTTACGTGAAGTGGTATTGGATCGACCCGGACCGCCTCTCTGTGTCAAAGCGTCAGGAACTGCGGGAGGTCTTGGTCGCAGGAAACCGGTCTCCGCATAGCCCGAAAGGCTTTGATGAGGTGGTGGTGACTGTCTCCTCAGCGTCACTGCCCAGCGGCCGCACGTTGCTTCGCTTCCGAGAGCACTTTCAGGAGGTGCCCCAGAACGACCGTGAGTCCTTCATGTCGGCGAACTCCGCCGCGAGTCGTGGAGCCAACATTGGCGGCATCGACCCGGACTATACGGAAGATGAGCAAGGTCGGCCCATCTCTATGTACGAAATGATCCAGCATGTCTCGGGGCAGGAGTTTCCGATCATCATGGGCGATCCCGGGAGCGTGCTACGTTTGGGACCGACACCTGCGGTCAACACCAAGAAGTGGAATGTGAAGCGGGCGAACTGCATCGCTCAATTCTTAGAAGTGGTCGAGAGGATCCAAGAGAGCGACTGGCGGCGATCGCCGCACACAGCCACTTGGACCGCTTCGCGGCACGGAGGCGACACCACCGTCCAAGAAACCGCATTCCCAACCGACCATCAGTCCCAAGCGGTGCTTGCATACTTCCGCCAGCTCCACGCTAAGGACAAGCTGTTTGCCAAAGCCTGCGAGACGTACCTAGAACACGTCGGCGATCAGCGGAAGCGGGTATGGGTACACCACGAGAAGGAGCAGTTTGTGGCCTTGGTTGATTCCCCGCCTGCGCCCTACGACGCGGGCGGAGCCACGCGGAGGCAGGTGTTGCAGATGTACATGTACGGAGCCGGCCTCCTGCATAGCTCCGCAGACTACGGAGACGACAAACGGCTTTCCCAGCTAATCGAAGAACGTGGCCACGCCTACGCTCTCACTGTCCTCAACTCTTGCCTGATGGACTTCCTCCGCTGTGCTGCGAAGGTCTACCCGGTGATCCGCCAGGATTACGAGCATTGGGTCAGCACTCAGGGGCTAACTCCGCCGACGCGGCAGTCTATCAAGGATCTCTTCCGGAACATTTCGACGCCGCCCTGCAATGGCGGCGAACCGTCCACCTGATTCCGACGACGCCTCCAGTTCACCCCCTCACCCCCTCACCCGCCGCTCGCTCCGACCATCGCCAGCACGCCGGCCTTCACCGCGTCCGACAGTGCCGGCCACGCCGCGGCTACCCGGGCGAGGTCGGTCTGCATTGGCCGGGGCACCTTCCCCGTCGCCGCCACGCCTCCAGCCCGCCTCCGCTCTCGCGTGCGTCCCTGCGACGGTCTCACGCGGGCACGAGGCCGTCTCGGGCGGCGGGGGCGACCTGCGGCGTCTCCGGGGCCGTCTTCAGCGTGCCGACGTTCGTGCTGCGGCCGGCCACCCGTTGCGGCTGCTCCGCCGGTCGGGGATTGACCGTCCCGGTTTCCGCCTGATGGCGCCGTGACTCGGAAACCCCTCAGACCGTCCCTCGTCCTCTGCTGCGGCGACCCGCTCATCGACCGCGTGAGCGAACGCATCCGGCCGCCCACCAATCGCAGTTCGCCGCCGGGACCGTCTGCCGCTGGGTCAGCAGGCTGACAGAGATCGGGGTCAGGAAGCCTAGCGAGATCGACACGATGCCCGGCTGCGTGAAGGGCGTGAGGGCGTCCGGCGGGTCCAGGAGACGATCAACGTCTCCGCCACAAAGGCAGTGAAGATCACGACGGCGGCGGGGGAGACTTCGTGGCGCGTCGGGCGGGCGACCCGGGGGAGCGGGACCGCATCGTGGCGGACTCTATTTCGGTGCACCATGGCCACGGCGTCTCGCGTCCGGAGTTCCCGACAAGGGCAACGCCCGCGTCGTCGTCGCAGGTCACCGCAATCCCAGCGCCGCCAGCCCCCTCCGCAGGTACTCCGACAGCGGCGTCTTGCCGACGAGGTAGTCCACCTCGGCGCACCCCGCCCGCCCGTCGCGAAACGCCCGCACTGTCGCGGCCATCGTCTCGGTCGAGCCGCCCAGCATCCCGATCGCCATCACCGCCGCCAGTTCGCGGCGGGCGGGGCGGGCCATGCCATTGAGTAGCGTGATCGCGGCGTTGAGCCGGGCGTACTCCGACGGAGCCTGCGCGGCGGGGTCGGGGACCAGAACGAAGTGGTCGAGCTTCCCGATCGGCGGCGGGGTCCAGCCGTCGTCCAGGTGCGCGTGCGTGTCGGGGTCGGCCGCGTCGGCGACGGCGGCGATCTGGGTGGGGGTGACGTGGTTGAGGGTCGTGGAGGCGAGCATCATGTTGGGGTTCAAGCAGGGGGAGCGGCGACCGGCGTGGTCGCCTTGGCGAGAGTAGACGGTTTTCTGACGGGCCGGCGTGGGCCTCGGTCTGCCGAACTCCGGTTCGGTTCCGCTGACCTTTGGAGAGTCTGTACTTGTACCGGTGTTGATTTTCGGGCGAGCTTCGCAGCGATTAGTTACCGTTATGCCCGAGGGGTCAGTTTCGGTTCTTGACTTTTTTTATTACGGCTGCTCTGAGGCGCCTTCGAGACTCGGCGGAGCCGTGGGCGACGGCAATTCCCGGATCTTGTGCCGCCCCTCGGGTTCGCTTTCCGGGACGCCCCGCCTTGAGCTGGATCTCGATCGTTGTGCCGACGGGCGGCGAGACCGATGTGCGAGCGGCGTCGTGGAATAGGACTGTTCTGCCGGCGTCGCCAGACCGCGACTGCGACGACGGCGACCCCGGCGCAGTGATGTGCGAGAGCGTCTCGGCGACATCCAGCGCGACGGACGGAAGTGGGGATGCGAGGATCTATATGGCCGCGCCGATGAACCGAGCCGGCTTTCGACGCGGGCGGCGGCGCGCCGGAACGAGAAACGGCCGGCGGACATGAAGGGGGCATGTAGCTGACCAAGTACAAGACGGGCTCGCGGACGACGAAATTTGTAATTGCTCTTCTCAAGGAAGTCTCTGCGGACTGCCCCTGCGGACCCTGACCGTCCGTACGCGGGGAGACTCGCACGCCGTGCGCCGTGGTCTTGTCAGGGGTGTCAGGGGTGAAATGAACATCCACAGGCATGGCGACTGCCGCGGTTGTGCCGGGCCGTCCGTTATGGACCCTGTTTTCAGTCCGCCACACCGCAGCTCTCTCGAAAGAACCCCTGACACCCCTGACACAGCACGCCCGGCTACTGAGGGCCTTTCGTGGATTGACGACTGGCGCCTCCACAAGTGACGTTCTCACGGCGTCGGCTCGGCGGCGCGAGAGCCGACGTAAGTCTGGAAACGAGCGTCCGCAGGTGTCTTGGACCCGGCCTACTCACGGAACGACGCACCGTTCCCGATCAAACCCATGACGGTCCGGCAGCCGGAGACGGTGACCGAGATCCTCAGTACGAACGCCGGCGGCGAGCGTCGCGGCGGTCAGTCCTGCGGCAGGTCGAACCCGTCGGCTTTGTCCAGGGAGCGCCGCACCTCCGGTTTGGCCGTCACCCGAACGCCGGGGATCACCCGTCCCATCGCCGCCTCCATTCGCCCGGTCACGTCGGCGACCAGCGCCTTCGTCAGGTCCTTCTCCGCCACCTCCAGCACGACCTCGTCGTGGATCGCCAGCACGGGCCTGTAGCCGGCCCGCCAGAGGTCCCACAGGGCGAGGATCAGGCCGTCGGCGGCGACGCCCTGGAAGAGCGTGTTCCGGCTGGCGGTGAACAGGCAGTTGGAGCGGAACCGGCCGGTCAGCGTCACCGTGTTTCGGCCGACCAACCGTTCGACCCCGTTGGCCAGCTCCCTCGAGGGCTTCCGCGCACGCAGGTCGGCCGCGAGGGGGCCGGGCAGTTCGTCGGCCAGCGGGAGGACGGCGGCCCAGAGGTAGTTCATCTCCTCCGGCGTGTATGACCGGCCGTCGCGGGTCGCGGGGGCGGCGTCACGCAGCACCTTCATCAACATCCCGCCGGCCCAGCCGACGGGCGTGTGATCACCGCCGCTCTCGCCGCGGGCGGCGTTGAAAGCGGCGGGGGTGAGTTCCAGGCGTTCGGCGAGCCGGGCGCCGACATCGACCCCGTCGTCGAGGTAAGCCTTCAACTCCGGCACCAGCGTCTCGTAGGCGTCGATGCGGGCCTTCACTTCCGCGTCGGTCAGTTCCACGCCGTAGGCCTCCTTCGCCTGCTTCTTCAACGCCGCGGCGCCCATGCCGCCAGGCCGGCCGAAGCTGACCGCTTTGGCCCCCTGCCGCTCGCCAGGCAGAACCTCCTTTTCAGTCTTGTCCAGCACGGTCGCGGCGATCCGTTTGTGCAGGTCGACCTCCGGGTCGTTGACCAGCTCCGCCAGCGATCCGCCGAGCTTCAGCTGGTCCCGCAGCACCGCGCCCAGCACGCACAACTCGACTTGAGCGTAGTCCACCGCGAGGAACACGTGCCCCGGGCGGGGGACGAGGCACGCGCGTACCGACGGCAGGCCGTCCGCGCCGCGGGGCAGGTTCTGGAGGTTCGGCTTCGAGCAGCTCATGCGCCCGGTATCTTTCAGCGGCCAGAAGTTCGCGTGCGCCCGGCCGCGGGTCTCCGCCAACGGCGCCAGGTAGGTGCCGTGCAACTTCTGCAGCTTGCGGAACTCGACCAAACCGGCGAGCAACGGCTCGGCGTCCGACAGCGCCGCCAGCGCCTCCTCCCCGGTCGCCCATTTCTTGGTGGCCGTCCGCTTCTTCGGCAGGTCCGGGCGGCGAGCGTGGAGGTCGTCCAGCAGCGCCTGGAGCGACCCGTCGCTGCCACGACCGTCGAGGATAAAGGGCGTGTTCGCCTCTCCGAAGGTCCGGCCCGACAGTTCTTCGCGGACGCGCGCGATCTCGGCGGTCGCCGCGTCCCGGCCGGCGACGGCCCGGTCGGTATCGACGCCCACGCCGACGCGTTTAAGCGCGACGCACAGCACCGCGCACTTCAGTTGCACATGGTGGGTGAGCGGCCCGTACGCGGCCCACGCGGCTGCCAGGGCGGCATCTCCGGGGTCGCCGAACACTTCGGACCGTTCCTCCCGCACGGCCCGCACGCGCGGCCGCAGCGCGTGAAACAGGTCCCACGTGGCGACGGCATCCCGGGCAGCGTACTTCAGAGCGTCGGGGGGGATCGCCGCGACCGGTTTGTGCAGGTACTTACCGAACCCGGTCCGCACGTCCTCGCCGTCGGCGCCGGCGACCTGTTTCGGCAGCTCCACGCCGAGGTACTCGGCGGCGAGGCCGGCCAGTGAGAACTCGCCCCCCTCCCCCTTCGCGGTGCCGGCCGTGGCGAGCTTCAGCAGCTTCGCCAGCAGCAGCGTGTCCCAGACGCGGCCGTCCTCGACCGCTTCGTACACGTCGACCGAAGCGTTCAGCAGCTTCTGCGTCACGGCAAGGTCGAACGGAGCGTTGTGCATGACCCACTCGCACCTGGCGTGCGTCTCCCAAAAGGCCGGGAGGCTCTCGCTGGAGACGAACGCGCCGCGATCCCCGGCACAGGCGACGCCGAGCACGTAGTGCGGCACGAGGTCCGGGCGTCGCTTGTTGATCGGCTTCGTCTCGGTGTCGAACGCGAACGCCGGGGCGAAGGGTTTGTCGCCGGGCCGCCATTCAACGAATTCGACTCGGCGGGCGCCGACGGTCACGGTCCGGCGGACGCGGCCGGCGGCCAGATCGTCGGCAATGATGAGGCGTCCCATTTCAGAATCCCTCCGCGAGCGGGGCGTCGGCGGCGACCGCGGGGGTCGGGTCGCCCTCGGCAGCGCTGACCGTCTGCGGGGCGACGACGGCAGGGTCCACTTCGATGGCGCTCGCGCTGATCGTCACGTCCGTGACTTCGGCGGGCGCGGAGAACTCGTCAACCCAATCGGGCAGCGGGGGGAGCTTGATCGGCGTCAGGGGGTTGTCGTTCATGGTCTTGGAATTGAATGAGGTTCAGGAGAAAATCGGTCGCCGCAAACGCGGCGACCTTGGAAAGACGGCCCTACGGACTCAACAGGCAGACGCCGCGAAAGGTCTCCGTGAGCTTCTCGCCCGGCTTGATGCGGTTCTGCCCGGTATCGATCTCGGTCTCGGTTTCGAGCAGTTCCTTGCTGAAACTGACCGCGTCCAGCGCGTGGACGCTGTTGGTCTGGCACCAGTCGCGGTAACGCTCGCGGAGCGTTTCCTTCGGCACGACGGCCCCCGGCTTGACGACGCAGCACTCGTTCAGGAAGTGCCGCAGCGGGTTGCCGAGCAGGGCTAAGCGACCCCGCTCACGTTTCGTCTCCGCCGTCTCCGCGAACCCGCCGTTCTCCCGCAGGTCGATCCAACCGCGCACAGCCCAGAGCAGGATGCCGGAGAGTTCCGCGGCCAGCTTTCGGTCCAGCTTGGGATCTTTTTTGTGGGCGAAGCTCTTGAGGAACCGGATCGGCAGCAGCCGGTGAGCCAGCGCCCCGCTGTTGTTGGGAAACGCCGGGCGGCCGTTGCCGGCCAGCACGATCTTGATCCGCAGCCGAGTGTTCACGGCGGTCCGCCCCTTCCGATTGACCGCGACGGAGTCCTCGCCGCTGATCGTCAGCAGCCGTTCGACCGGCTTGGCGCGAATCGCCTTGCTGTTCGGCGGCTGCACCTCCCCGACCGCCATGAGCGACTTGCCCAGCAGCGGCTCCAGCCCGAACGGGCCGGACAGGGACTCCAGGTCCTGGGAAATGACCGCGTCCTCCCCCAACAGCATCGTGAACACGCGGAGGAGCACGCCCTTCCCGCCCCGGGGGGCGCCGTTGAGCAGCGGGATGACCTGATGGCTCGTGTCCGGCGTGAGGAGGTAACCGGTAATCTGCCGCAGCAGCCGGACCTCGTTAGGCCGTCCAGGGAACAGCTCCCCGTTGATAAACCGAAGGAACCGGTCGGGTCGCGCGGCGGCGGGTTCGAATGGGACGGGGGAGGACGCGAGCGTAAAGCGGGCGGGGGTGTGCGGGATGAAACACTCGCGCCCCTCGGCGTAGGCGACCATGTTCAGGATCCCGTTGTCGGCGGCGAACAGGTCCTCCGGGTCCCAGTCGACCGGCGGGGTCACCAGCCAGTCGCCGGGCCGCACATGCGTGCCGAGGCGGGTCTTCGTCCGCAGGTGCATCAGGACGTCCCCCTTGCGCCGGACCGTGAGGCCGTCAAGGTGGGGCTTGAGGGCCTTCATCACGACCGCTTCCACTTCGTCCCCGTCCAGCTGGCGATAGCGGGTCTTGTCCCAGAGGTACCAAGCCCCGTGCCAGTACCGCAGCAGCGGCAAGCCGTCTTCGGTGTGCGCCGACACGACGAGGTCGGCGGCCTCCTCCGGGGTCACGAGTCCGGCGGCCCGGCGCATCGCCGCGCCCACGGGATGCGGCGGTTCCGCGGCGTCCAGCAGGTCCGCGAACGCCTCCTCGCCGTTGGCGACGAGGAAATCGTCCAACCCCTGTTTGGCCCCCTTGCGGCCGGCCGGCAGGGCGACCAACCGCACGTCCGCGCCCGCGGCCTTCAGGGCCGCTCCGAATCGGGCGGTGCCCTCGGTCACCCTGGGGTTGGTGGCGTAGTCGCTGTCGGGGACGAGATGGACCGTACGGCCCGCAAAGTCGATCCCGCGGAGATCCTCGATCAGGTCTTCGCTGCCGGGTTCCTTCCAGGATTGAGCGCCGGCGTACCCGATCGCGGGATAGCCGGCCTGGGCAGCCGCCAACGCCTTCTTTTCGCCTTCCGCGAACAGCAGGGCGGCCCCCGGGCTATCGACGGCCGCGAGACCGACGCGGGTAAAGTAGGCGCGATTCCCGCGGCCCCGCGGGGCTTCGTACTTGACGGTCCGGTTCTTCTCGCCGCGGCGGGGAGTATCAGGTTTGAGCCGGTGGAAGTCGGACGGCGAGCCGTCCGCATTCAGGTACGGCAGGACCAGCGCCGGCGCCAGTCGCGTGTCCCGTCTCTCCAGCCCCAGGAGGCCGGCGACCACGTCCGAGTCGACGGTGGAGTAGACGCCGTGCTCGTCGAGCACCGGCGGCAGGAGGCCGCTCTTTTCGAGGTCGGCCCGGTGCTTCGGCAGCAGCGGATCGTCGCCGTCCGGGGGCTGCCCCGCGGCGTCAGTTTCAGTTATGCTCATCGTGCTTGGCGCTCCCCGCCGCCAGTCCGATCGCCGGTCAGCGACACCGGGACAGGCGGCGGGGAGCTCTTTCGGTTTGGTGCGCGAAAGACGGCGCCAGACGCCGTCGGAATCGAGCACCGCTCCGACCCTTATCCACCGGCTTTCACCCGACAGTCGCCCGTCCCAGGGAGGGGGCGGGAAGGACACGGCTCGGAGAAGGTGCTCCAGGATTCCCGCACTCCGGGTTTAGCCTCACGCTAATCCGGATCGCTCGGCGACCCTGCGTCTTCCCCCGTTCGGCCTAGTCCGAAATGGTCTCGCACCGATTCGAGTTCGTCGGGCGAGATCGCCCGGTTTAGCAACGCCGACAGCCGATCGGCCGTCGCCGCGTCGCTGCCGCATTCCGAGAGCGCCGCCCTCACCCGCTTTTCCAGTTCTGCGAGCTTGGCGGTCTCGACCGGATCTTCTCGGGGGGTGAACCGATCCTGGGACGCCCGATCCTCGGACAGTGAATCGCCTCCTAACCCACCAGCGTCGGTAACCCACTTTGCGGCGGCGTCTTGACCGCCGCGGGGCCGCCTGGCGCGATTGGAGTCCGACGTCGCCTTCTTGCCGTTGCGGCTCAGGTACCCGTCGCGCTCGGCTGCGGGCAGTAGCCACGCACGGACCTCCGCATGCAGCTTGAGACGCATGTCGGGGGTGTATGCGGTCCCGAAGATGTAGAAGAACGCGGCTTTGTAGGCATCCGTGGCCGACGACTCGGAGCCGGCCTGATTCCGCACGGCGGCCCTCTTGTTGCTGATCTCCAACGCCTCGTCGTAGCGTCCTGCCGCCCAGCCCTCCCGCGCGTCCCACGCGGCGAACTGAGCCTCCAACTTCTTCTCGGAGGAAGCCCGTTCGCGGACGATCTTCGCGAGTTCCGGAAGATCGTCTCGGAAACGGGCGCGGCTTTTCTCGACGGCGTCCACGACCGGCGCCTTCCGCTCAAACGGGTTGATAAAAAACAGCGGGATGTCGAGCGGCCGGTCGAACGCCTCGCTGGGGACGCGGCGGAGAGTGTCTGCTGCGACGACCCGACCCGGCGCGATCGGAACGCCGTCTTCGTCCAGGATCGGGTCGACGGGTTCCGACCCCGTCCCGATCATCCCGCCGGCCTGAGCCGCAATGAGCGCGAGCGCGTTCAACTCCTGCGAGGGTAGCTCGCGTAGGAGCAGCGAAATGAGATCCCTCACGGGCGGCTGATACGCCGGTTGCTCCGCCGTAGGGACGATCAGTCCGGGTTCCACCTCATCGAACTCGGTGGCGGGAGACGGCGGAAGGCCCGAAACGGCCAGAAGGTTGATGCCGGTGTGCGCGTGCAGCTCCTCCAGGGCCTCCGGCCCCCCGAGCAAGACGTCGAAGGGGCTGGCAGAGCTTGGGCCCGACGCCGTCTTTCGAAAACGCCGAGCGCGCGGCCAGCCCCAAACGAAAAACGGGTGACGACGCACCGCCTCCCACTTCCACCGCGGGGGCAACCCGGTGAGTCGGACGATCGGAAGGCTTTGCGGTAGTGGCGGCAACATCGTCACAGCTCCAAGTGGTATCCGTCGCCCCCGCGGGGGCGCTCGTGGAGCGTCAGGTATCGCGTTTCCGCTCGCGACCGCCAGCAGAACCGCCGCTCGAATCGAAACAGCGGGACCGACGATCACGGATCACCTGCGCCGCACCCGGCTGACGTGCGGCGCTCGCCGATCCGCCCCGCCCGACTCCGAGGCGCTTGGGCGTCGCTTCGAGGGCTGACCTGCTGAGCGCGTCGATGCAGAAGGGTTCGTCCTGCACTTGCCGACGGCGTCGACGATTGCCCCCCGCCGCCAACGCTCTGTCAGGGGTGTCAGGGGGGACGAGCCACTCGCTCATCGCGGGAGTACACGTAACCGCGTGACGACCGCCCCCCTGCCCCTCGGATCGTCTATGGATTCGACCTGAACGGATCGGGCTGGTCCGAACTCCGCGAGGATTCCCTGCCGCCGGCCGTGGATGGCATAACGGGTGGCATAGCATTCCGGCCGACTCGTTAATCACTGTAATGGTAGTGATCTGTGCACTTTCTGAGGATTCCCCCCG
The DNA here is from genome assembly GCF_007743815.1 of Alienimonas californiensis. Classification (GTDB taxonomy): domain Bacteria; phylum Planctomycetota; class Planctomycetia; order Planctomycetales; family Planctomycetaceae; genus Alienimonas; species Alienimonas californiensis. The sequence continues at coordinate 4,110,812 of NZ_CP036265.1, read as the reverse complement.
CCTCCACTGACCCCCGGCCCCGCAAGTGACGCAAGTCGTTGCAGGGTCGGGGGTTTTTCATTTCCCTTTTCTATCGCACTGGCTCTTACGCCACAGTGGGTGGCGCAGGGCTGTCTTTGGGGGGGACGTCTAGCGAGGCTGGCGCAGCTTGTATCCCTCACTATCACCTGCGATGCCGACGCAGTTCGGCTCCGACCGGACCACCCACCAGACGGCTCCGCCGAATGGTGCTCTGCCTCGCCGTTGCGACACGATCTCTATCGGCCTCCGGGCGGGACGCCTTGTTGCAGTCGGGGCTGCGGCGGACCTTGCTCGCATCCGTTCCCGCCGGTCGAGGTCGTGCAGCATCCAGCCGTGGTGCGGCTCGGCCCGGACATCCCGCCCGACAGGGTGGCGCCGCCGTCCCGGAAGTGTTCAATCGGCGTCCGGTCGTCCTGATGCCGCAATCCCCGCCGCGGGAAGTTGGTCGTGCAAGAAATCGGCCGGGTTGCCGCGGCGGCGGATTAGGCGGGCGACTCCGGAATCGACCCAGACCTCCGGCGGGGCGGGATGGCTCAGGAACCCCAGCGGGCTCGCCGCGCGGGCATAGGCCCCAGACTGGAACACCCCCGCCAGATCGCCGACCCGCGGTGTCGGGATCGCCGCCGACCGGCCGAGGGCGTCCAACGGTGTGCAGAGTGGGCCGACCAACTCAATCGGCTCGCCCGCCGGGGCCCGCAGCCGGTTCACGATCGCTAACGGGTAGTTGCGCTTGATCGTCTGACCGAGGTTGCCGGAGGCGGCAAGGTGGTGGTGCATGCCGCCGTCCAGCACGGCGAACGTCTTGCCCCGGGAAATTTTCACGTCCGTCACCCGGGCGAGATACACCCCCGCTTCGGCCGTCAGAAACCGGCCCGGTTCGAGCACCACTCGAGCGTCGGCCAGCCGCGGGTCGGCGGTACGTTCCGCTTCCAATTCGACCAGCCCGTCGGCGAGGGCGGCGAGATCGAGCGGGGCCTCGTTGGGGAAATAAGGCACGCCCCACCCGCCGCCCAGATCGACGGTGCGCACCGGCCGGCCGGTGCGATCGGCGAGCCGGCGGGCCAGCTCGAATCCGTGCCGGTACTGGGCGAGCAGGACATCGGCGTCAAGAATCTGCGTGCCGGTGAACAAGTGCAGGCCGTCGATCGACAGACCGGCGGAGGCGATCTCATCGACGGCTTCTTCGAACCGCTCCTCGTCGACGCCGAACGGACTGGGTCGCCCGCCCATCCGCATCGCCCCGCCCTGCACGGCGGCGTTCGGATTCACGCGAATCGCTAAGCGGGCGCTGAGCGAACCGCCGGCAGCGAGGTTCGCCAGCCGGCGAGCCTCGCCGACCGATTCGAGGTGCAGTTCGCCCACGCCGGCCTCGACTGCAAGGGCGAGTTCCACGTCGGTCTTGCCCGGCCCGGCGAAGATCACGCGGTCGGCGGGACAGCCGGCGGCGAGCGCCTGCCGCAGTTCGCCGGCGGAGGCCACCTCAATCCCGCACCCGCGGCCCATGAAGAATTGCAGCAGAGCGGCCGCTGGGTTCGCCTTCATCGAATAAAACAACTCCCACCCGGCCGGCAGCGCGTTCCGTACGGCCCGCTCCGCCGCGGCGAACGCCCCGCCGTCATAGACGAACAGCGGCGTCCCGAATCGCTCCGCCAACTCGCCGACGGCGACGCCGCCGACGACCAGCTCGTCGCCGGAGTGCGGGAACCGCCGGGCGATCAGCGCCGCAACGTGCGGCGGCAGCGGGTCGGTTTGCGGGGGATCAGTCATGGGCGGCGGCCTGGGGCGCGGCGTGGGCGGCGGCGGCCTCCGCCCGGAGAGCGGGATAGTCCGTTTTGCCGCTGGCGGTTCGCGGCAGGGCGTCGCGGGGCTCGATCGCCGCCGGCACCATATGGGCCGGCAGCCGTGCGGCGCAGCTCGCCCGCACAGCGGCGGGATCAACGCCGGCCGGGGCGACGAACGCGATCACCTTCTGGCCGAGGGTCTCGTCCGGCACGCCCACCACGGCCGCCTCCCGCACGCCATCGGCGGCGCTAATCGCTTCCTCAATCTCGGTCGGGCTGACGCGAAAACCGCTCGTCTTGATCAGGCCGTCCCGCCGGCCGACAAAATACAGGAAGCCGTCCTCGTCCATCCGCACCAGATCGCCGGAGTAACAGACCCGGTCCGGCTCCGCCCCGCCCGGCGGCGGGAACGGGTGCGGACGGAGGACCGCCGCGGTCTGCTCCGGCCGGCCCCAATAGCCCCGCGAGACCGTCGGCCCGTGGTGCACCAGTTCGCCGACCTCGCCCGGCTCGCAGCGGCGGCCGTCTTCGGAGACCACGAGAATCTCCGTGTTGGGGATCGCTTTCCCCATTGAATCCGGCCGACGGTCGAGTTCCTCCGGCGGCAGGTAGGTGGAGCGGAACGCCTCGGTCAGCCCGTACATCAGCACGACGTCGGCCTTCGGCGCTGCGGTCCGCAGCCGATCCAGTAGCGACCGGGAGACCGCTCCGCCGGTGTTCGTCACGTATCGCAGCGCCGTCAGGTCCGCGTCGGCCAGCCCGGATCCCGGCGCCGTCAGCCGCGCCCACAGCGGCGGCACGCCCGCCAGGCCGGTGATCCGCTCGGCCTCGAGCGCCCGGACCAGATCCCGCGGCAGGACGAACCGAACCGGCACACAGGCCGCCCCCTGTTGCACCGCGGTGGTCAGTTGGTTCAACCCGGCGTCGAAGCTGAACGGCAGCGCCGCCAGCAGCCGGTCCGCGGCGGTGATCGACAGGTACTGCGAGACGATCGACGCCCCGGCCAGCAGGTTGGCGTGCGAAAGCATTACGCCCTTCGGCGCCCCGGTCGAACCGGAGGTGTAGAGCACCGCTCCGAGATCGCGGTCGATCCCGAGGTCCGTCGGCGGCGTCTCGTCCGCGGCGTCGCACAGGACGCCCCAGTCGTGAACTGGCACGGGGCAGCCGCCCCCCCCGTCCGTCTCCCGGTTCGTCTCCCCGACGGCGACGACGTGCTCCAGGTCGGGACACTCCGCGGCGACCTCGGCCAGTTCGCCCACCCGGTCGGCGGCGGTGATGAGGACCCGCACGCCGCAGTCCCGCAGGATATGCCGCACCTGCGGCGGGCGGAGCGAATGGTGCACCGGCACGAACGCCGCCCCCGCCGCGGAGACGCCGTAAATTGCGATCGGCAGTTCGATCGACGGCCCCAGCAGGATCGCCACGCGATCGCCGCGTCGTACGTCCAACTTTCGCAGGGCGTGCGCCAGCCGAGCGGCCGCCGCGGCGAACCGAGCGAACGACAGCCGTCGGTCTTTGAAGACCAGCGCCTCCGCGTCCGCGTCACGGGCGGCGGAGGAGAACAGCGTGTGATGCAGGAGGAAGTCCATCGCGTCGGTCAGATCCCTGCCCGCTTGGATTCCACAAATTCGGCCATCGCGGCGACCGAGTCGAAGTGCTCGCCGACCACGTCCTCGTCCGCGATCTGAATTTCAAATCGACTCTCCAGAAAGCCGACGAGATCGAGAATCCCGAGCGAGTCGACGGCTCCGCTGTCCAGCAGGGAATCGTCGTCGCTGAGATCCCGCTGGGCGGCGAGCGGGAACTGCTCGTGAACGAACGCGCGGATCGCGGGGGCGGGATGCGCGGCGTCGGGACTTGCCTGAGAAGCGGTCATGCGTGCGGGGCCGGGGGGGCGGTGAGACGGAGGAACGGAACGGCGAGGGCGGCGGCGGAGACGGCGCTGCCGATCGCGACGGTCGCCGCCGCTCCCGCCGCTCCGTAGAAGATGGTGAGCGGAACGGCGGCGACGACCGTCGCCAGCAGCCCGGCGAGCATTGCCCGAAACCCGAGTTCCGGCCGGTCGATTGCGGAGAGTCCCGCCTCGAAGGCGGTACTCAGGGACCACGCCAGCGGAGCCAAGCCCAGCAGCAGGATGACGGGCGCCGCCGAGGTGAAGCTCGACCCGTACACCAGGCCCAGCAACGGTTCGGCGGCGAACAGCAGTCCGAACCAGAACAGCCCCGTGAGCCCCGTCAACGCGATCGCGGTCTGCACCGTCACCCCGCGGACCGCCGCCGGACCGCCGGACCGTCGAGCGGCGGCGGTTTGGGCGACCAACAGGCTGCCCACGGCGAGGATCAGCGGATTGCAGAGCAGCACGACGTTCTGCGCCGCCGCGAACCGGCCGGTCGCCGCCATTCCGACCGCTGCCGCGAGGATCCAGTGCGGGGCGTTGCCACAGGCCTGTCCGCACAGTTGAGCGGCGAGGATCCAGCGGCCGAACCGCCAGCTCCGCCGCCAGTCCTCGCCGGCCCGCCCCCTTGCGAACCGGAGCGAGGCCCGCGCCCGCGCCAGCCAGATCGCCCCCGCGACGGCCGCCCCCGCCCCGGTCGCCGCCAAGGCGGTGAGGGCGGTGAGCCGCCCGGTCGCCCACAGCCCCGCCAACGCCCCCAGTTGCATCGCCGCCAGACCGCAGTCCACCGCCAGGGCAGTGCGGAGGTGCAGGTGAGCGAAACTCATCCGGCGGGCGAACTCCCAGAGCAGGGAGAGCGGCGTGACGACCGCCAGCGCCGCCAGCACGGCCGCGGCGGCCGTCGCCCCCGCCGCCGCGGCCGCGGCGGCGGCGATCAGCAACGCGGCCGCCAATCCCCCGCCCAGCCCGACGTGTTGCAGCAGGGCGCTGCCGGCGTAGCCGGGATCGGCGTCGCCCTCCCGCAGCACGGTGTAGGGCTTGGTCACGATCGCCTCCTGCGCCACCCCGGCGAAAATCAGTCCTGCCGCCGCCAAAGCGTAGACGCCCAACTCCGCCTCTCCGGCCGCCCGCCCCACGGCCACCGTGGTGACGAACCGCGTCCCGCTCACCACCCCCTGATCCAGGATCGCCAACACCGGATCGGAGACGGCACGCGCCAGCAGCGACCGTGCCGCCCCGCGGCGGAGCGAGGGCGCGTCATGAATCGCTTCGGTCGCCGATTCGGAGAGCCTTGCTGTCACGACGCCGTGTCCCGGCCGCAATCTGCCCGGGCGAAGCCGCGGTCGGCCTGCGCCTTCACGCTGCCCAACCGCAGCGCAGCGTCGCAGGCGCGGCGGGAACCGCGAGGGCGAGCGGTCGGCGGGCCGGTCGGGGCGTCGGGCATGGCGGCGGCACTGCGGGGAACGGGAACGCGACGGGACGATCGGTCAGGCGGCGGTCGCGGGGGCGGCCCAATCCGGCCGATCCTGCGCGTAACGGGCGATCAGCTCGTCGGGCAGGTGCGAAAAGTCTGCGGCTCGCAGATAGTCCATCGTCGTGGTGCCCCCGCAGGCGCTGTCTACGTTCGGCGCCCCGCGACCGGCTTCCAGGTCGTCCCGGTTGACGGTGCGGAAATCGATGCTCAGTCGCGTGCGACCGGTCTCGTTGGGGACCGTCGAATGCAGGTGGGCCGCGCTAAACACGATCAGTCCGCCCGCCTCCGGGACCAGCCGCAGGGCCGGCTCCAGTTCGAGTTCCTCCAGCGCCTCGGATTGCACCCGGGTGTCACTTTTTCCCTGGTCGTGGGCCGCCTTCCGCCCGCCGGTCTGCCAGTCCTGATAATTAAACTCCGCGGACGAGTTGCGGATCGCCCGGTCCCAGTAGTGCGGGTGGAAAGCCATCCCGTTGCCGGCTTCCATCGGGTACACGGGCAGCCACCAGTTCAGTTGGCACTGCGGCGGGGAGTACCAGGTGTCTCGGTGCGGCTTGAACGCGTAGGCCAACCCGCTGGTCAGGTAGCCGTGCGAGGTCGCCGTCCGCAGTCGGGGCACGTCCGTGTAGGTGCGGTCGAGATCGCAGCCCGCTGCCCGCAGGACGTCCCGAATGAGGGTCTTGCTGTCCGGGTGGTGAATAAAACTCGGTTTGAGGTCCTTCAAGACGGCGTTGTACTCTTCCACCGACAGCGCGTGTTGGGCGTCCCGCGGGTCGTGCGGGGCGAACGCTTCCTCCGACAGCGCCCGCGCAAAATCGCAGAGCGCCCGCGTCGCGTCGTTGGCGCCGTCGACGTAGATCGCCCCGGCGTACAGGTTCTCCCGGCGGCGCTCGTCGGGGTGGTCGGCGTTGAAGTAGACGTCCGTCATCGGGGAACTGTCATTTATGGGTTCGCGGAAAGCCGTTCCGCAAGGAGATTGTGCTCGAGCCGGCCCGCCGCAGCCTCACGGCGGGGGGAACGACGGATTTTATCGCGCCGCACTCGCCGGCCGCGATCGCCGACGGTCCAAGAACGCGGACATCCATTGCACCGCCCGTGGAGCGGCGGCGCCCCCCTCAGGCGTTGCAGCGGCGGTCAGCGGCGGGGCGGCGATAACGGGGGGCACGGACAGACGGACGGCACGGACAGACGAGGGGGCCGGACAACCTAGAACACGCCCCCCGGCACGGCGGAAGGAAAACCGGTTCCCTGGACGAACGACGCCGACGAAGCCGGTCGCACCGTTTCGATTTTCGCGAAGCGGGGCGGAGCGACGTCTGCCCGGGCCGCTGCGTCAGGCCGGTTCGGCGTTGGAGGACAGGCCGAGCAGGCGGCGGCCCCGCTCGGTCACCTCGTGCGTCAGGTCCGGCAGGGTGGTCAGGGCCAGCAGCGTCACGTCCGAATAAAGGTTGTCGATCCGCTCCGGCGGAACGTCGTCCGATTTATAAAGGGCGTTCGCCGGCGCCCAGAACCGAACGCCTCGCCGGAACCGCGTCCCTGGGAACAGCCGCGTGTCGATCGCCGCAAAGCGGGCCTGGTAGCGCTCCAGCAGAGCCGCCCGAACCGCCGGCTCCCGCTTCAGGAACAGCTCCCGGTCGCTGACGTGGTGGACGTGAACGTAGGGCAGCCGGTGCCGTACCACGTGGCTGTGCAACACGAGGCATCGTTCCCCGCCCACCTCGACGAGCAGCGGCTCGACCGGGTAAGGCCTGTGGTCCGTCAGCAGGCGACGTTCCGTTTCGGGGAGCCGGTCGACCATCTCGTCCGCATCAAACGACAGGGTCGCCCCCGCCGGCAGTCTCCCGTGACGTCCCGGCGGCGCAAGGATCGTCAACTGCGAACTGAGGTCGCGAAATCCCAGCCGCCGCAGCACCGCTCGCACCCGATCGCCCGGTGTGAAGTGGGTGATTGTGTACCCGCGGAGTCGTGTGATCGGCCGCAATAACATCAGGCTATGCCCGCGGCGATCCTTCCGAACCCACCAGGTGTGGAGGTTGCAGAACCGTTCCTCCCGCCCGTTCACGATCCGTCTGCTAAAGATCATCCCCAAAAAGCCGATCGCCTCGTCCCCCTCCAGCAGGGCGTACCCGGCGTGGCCCTCCGGCTTCTCCCAGGCGTAGTCGAACACCCGCCGCCACTCCGACTCCCCGGACAGCGGGTCGTCGTCGTGGAGAAACGCCGTGTAGAGCTTCGGGAACAGCTCCGGAGTGATCGGTTCGAGCGTCGCCATGCCGGGGCGTGCGGGGAGCGGGGGCGTGGGTTCAGGCGACGGTCAGGCGACGTGGAACTCGCAGGTCACGCCCAGTTCTTCCGCCCGGGCGCGGATCTCCCGCTCGTACAGGGCGTTGGAGAGGACGATCGCGTCCGGCGGGTTCGCCGCGAGGGCTTCGGGCGGGACGATCGGGTGCCCGGTTCCGGGCAGAAACTTGCCGTGCTTGTCCGGGTTGGAATCGACGACCGCTTCGACCACGCCGTCCCCCGGTCCCGCGAGCGGCAGGGAGTTCAGGAACGTCACCCCTTTACCCGCCGCCCCCCAGAACGCCGCCGTCTTGCCCGTCGCCCGCCATTCGGCCAGCCGGGCGGTCCATTCGGCGTGCCTGGCCCGGTAAGTCTCGCGGAACTTCGCCAGTTCCGGCGGCAGGCCGTCCGGCTCCAGGTCCTGCGGCGGGTCCGCGGGGGCGGGACCGGCGACCGCGTCGACGTAGGCGTATTGGTCGCCGGCGTAGCAGTTGCCGGCGTCCGTCACCGTCAGTCCCGCATGTTGGAACAACGCGGCCAGGGACGCGGCCCCAAACAGGTTGCACTGCTCGTAGTGGACGCTCCAAATCTCCCCGCGACCGAGCGCCCGGCGGGCGTCGAAGGTTTCGAAATACAGCCCGCCCGCCCGCCCGCCCGCCATCTCCCGCACGGTCTTCAACAACCCCGCCGGCTGGGGGACGTGTTCGAACGCCGACAGGCAGGCGACGAACTCGACCGGCGGATCATTCACGCGGCGGGCAGTTCCCTCGTCGAAGTAAGCCCGGATCAGCTCGACCGTACCGTCCCCGGCCAGCTCGCGGCCCTCGCGGGGGGCGGTCGGGTCGACGCCGACCCCGTGCAGCCCGGCCCGCTCCGCCAGACGGGTCAGGAAGTAGCCGTCGCCGCAGCCGATCTCCAGCGCCCTTTTGCCGCGCAGGTCGAACCGGTCGATGAGCCCGTCGATCAGTCCGTCGAGATAATCGCGGAAGGTCGCGGAATGGTGCAGCGCGACCTCGTACCCCGGCCGATACCCGAGTTTCGCCGGTTCGAACGATCGGTTGTGCACCAGCCCGCAGCGCCCGCAGTGGGCGAGCGTGATTTCGCCGGTCGGCAGGGCACGGGCCTGTTCGGCGGTCTCGCCGAAAATGCCGACGTGCACCGGCTGGCCGGTCGCCTCGAACAGGTCGGTCAGCCGGTCCGAGCCGCACCCGGGACAGCAGCGGGCATTGGTCATTCGGTCAGGAGTTCGTCAGCGGGGCCGGTCCGGGCGAACCGGAGGACAATTGAACCGGCGGCCATGGCGAGATAATCCAGTTCCGCCGCCAGGAACAGCAAGACGCCGAGCATTTCCAGCGACTCTTCCACCGCTTGCACCGCGATATGAGCCGGCGAGGCAATGCCTTCGGCCTCGGTGGGGTAGGAATCGACCACGGCGCCGGCGGCCATCTCCATCCCGACCGCTCCCGCCACAAACGTCCCGCCGGCCAAGATAAATCGCCACCGCGTGCGGGCCGGCAATCGCCAGAGGAAGCGGGCGAAGAGAGCGCAAACGCCCGCCACGAAGATCAGCCCCGGCACGACCCAGGTGAAGTAAAGGACCCCGCCGCCGTCGAGCGCCTCGTGCGTCACGCCGTCGGCCATCTCATGGATCATCACCGCCTCGTCCAGCGCCAGGCCAGCGAACAGCGCCGCGAGCAGCCCCCACCAGAGTCGATCCTCCCGTACGACCCGGGCGATCAGCGCCGCCAATGCCCCGCAGGCCAGCAGGGCCAGCGACGAGTACCACGCCGGCAAGCTCGGTTCGTGCCCCAGGTCGAACCGCCGGGCCACCCTCGCGAGGCCGTCGTCCGGATGATCGGCGACCTGATAGATGATCCAGTCCGCGGCCGTCCCCACCGCCGCGACGACGACGACGACCGCCAGCAGCCACCGAACAATCCGTCGGGGATCGACGATCAGAACGACCGATTCCGGCGGGGCGGCCGCGACCGGCCGATCAGACGGCGGAGCGGTGAAGTTCATCGATCGGACTCCTCGACGGAGCGCGTGCGAGAGGCCGTTCGGCGGGCGGCCACCTTGCGGAAGGTGTCGTCGCCGACGCCCCGGCCGGCCGCCGCGGACTTCAATACCCGGCCCCACTTGCCCACCTGCCCGACGTAGAGCCCCAATGTGGTGAAGCAGTGGAATCGGTCGGCGGCGGACAGGTCCGCCCGCCGCACCGCGGAGGCGTACCCCCGCAGCAGGGCCAGACGGGTGGACGAGAACTTCCCGGCTCCCGCCGCCGCGCGGGCGAAGGTGCGTTCGGCGTCCGCCCCGCCGAGGTTGCTCGCGGCGTCAGCGTGGATCCGCTGCGAAAAGAGCACCTCCGGAATCTCCGCGAACCGGCCGTGCAGGGCGAGATCGGCCATGAGCACTTTCTCCGCCCCGAAGAACGGCGGCAGCAGCGCGGTTCTCCGGAGGGCGTCGAGGCGAATCAGGCCGTAGCTGTCCGAACACCAGGTCGTCCCCAGCACGACCGCCCGAAATCGCCGCCACGCCGCCGCCGCGGTGCGGTCGAACCGCATGCCGGTGGCGCCGACGCGGGTCAGGCTATGGTTCGGCTCGCCGGCGGGGATGGCGGGGTCGTCCTGGGCCGCGATCGGGTCGCCGTCGCCGTCAATGTGACGGGTCAGCGGGTGGCACCAGGCGAGGGCGCCGTCGCCGTCCAGCCGTTCCACGCAGCGCTCAAGAAACGTGGGCGAGCACAGGTCGTCGGAGGCGGCCCACTTGAAGTAGCACCCGCGGGCGGCACGGGCCAGACGGTTAAAGTTCTCGATAGCCCCCACGTTTTCCGACAGTCGCTCGTAGCGCACGCGGTCGTCGCGGGCGGCCGCGGCGCGGCAGAGGGCCTCCGTGCCGTCGGTCGAGGCGTTATCGGAGATCACCAGCTCAAAATCCCCGAACGTCTGCCCCAGCAGGGAGTCCAGCGCCTCGGGGAGATAACGTTCTGCGTTGCGGACCGGCATCCCGACGACCACGGGCGGGGCGACGCTCATGCGATTCCCGCCAGCCGGCCGACGGGAACCGCGGCGCCGGAGCCGAGGGAGCGATTTTCAGTTACGACGCCCCGTCGTAGAGAAAAGGGGAATTTCGCCGCCGCCGGAGCCGGCGAACGTACCTGACGCAGACGGTCGCCGCCGTGTGAAAATTGACGGTCCGCGGTCATCAAAAGCCAGAGGATTCAGGTCGGAGCCCGCACCGCGCACGGCGTTGGCAGTGGACTCAGAAAATCCTAACTGCCGAAGGAAGCAGCCGCGCGGGAGAGATCGGGTTCGTCGTCCGAGATCGATGCCAGTGCTGCTGTGACTCTCTCGCCAACCGGCACATCCCCTTCAATCCGCGGTCCGGCATCCAGTCCGGAGCGTGCGGTTTAACGCGGGCGTGACCCGCGATCGTGGGCTCATCCGAGTGCAGCGGACCTGAGCCGCCTTTCGCGGGTGCGGCGACGAAGCCCTGCTCGGGACCGTCAGATAGATCAATTTTGTCTACCCGCTGCAGACATCGACGCACTCGGCCGCCGTGGGTTCTCCGCCACGACCTGCAGGCCCCCAGCCGAAGGCTTCGGGGCGACCGATTAGGGCAAGAAACAGATCCGCTAGGTTCCGGCAGTGTGCGGGGCAATTTCATATCGAGGGGCCCGCTGTGTGTCGGCGGCTGCGGGGCTGTCGGACTGGGTCTCCAGACCAGCGACCGAACGCCTGCGAAATTCGAACTTTACGCCGGTGCGATTCGACCGGGGCAGTTCGTCCGGACGCAGCGAACGAAGACCCATTTTCATCGACGAGAGAGCTCATCGGGCGGAGTCCCCACGCCTCTACTGACCCGCCCCGGTTCGCCGGGGCGGGTTTTTTCTTGGGCTCCCGCAGTGGTCAATGCGGCGGCAGGCGGACGGGCCGGACGATTGCGCCCTTGCCCGCGTCGGTGTCGGCGGCGTAAGCTCGGGCGGTTCCCTTCCCCGCGTTTTGGACGGAATGTTTCGGTCGCTGGTCGCCGCCGCCACCCTCTGCGCCCTGTTGGCGTGCCCGTTCCGCTGTGCGGCGGGCGCCTGCGGCGATGCGGGGAGCGAAGCGACGCACTGCCCCTGCTGCCCGGTCTCTCCCGCTGACTGCGGCGACGACGGGCCGCAACCGAACGGCGACGATTGCGGCTGCCAGGGAATCTGCGGCGGCGCCGTGCTGTCGGATTCGCCGGACCTCGACGGGGTCGCGGCGCACGTCGGTCTGAGCACGGCCTTCTTCGAAGAATCGTTGCCGAAGCTTGGCGCTTGCCGGCCGGTGACGTACGCGGTCTCTGAGAGCCCGCCCGGGTTTGTCAGCGGAGCGGCGCTGCGCGTCCTGTTGTCGTCGCTGCTGAACTAGCGGCCCCGGGGCGTACCGTTCCGCCCCCGTGAGGGCGGGGGTTCGCCCGCACCTTCTTTCTCCGGTCCGCTGCTGCGGTCGGTTCCCCACTTCGGCGGCCCGTGTGCGGTCGTCGTTCCCGCGGGACGCTCTGTCCCGCCCCCCGCTCGACGATGCGTGTTGCGCGTCGAGATCTATCTTTCGCCCCTGAAAAGGAGTTCCCATGAACGCCGCCCTCCCCACCCTGCGCGCCCTCTGCGGCGTCTTCTTGCTGACCGCCGCGACGACGGCGTCCGCGGCGCCCGAGAGCCCGGCGACGACCGCCGCCCCCGCCGCGACCGTTATCACCGTCGGCGAGATGTGCGGCGGATGCGTGAAGCGGATCGAAGCGACGCTGAACCCCGTCGACGGCATCGCCAAGGTGCGGTGCGACATCCAGAAGAAGACTGTCACGGTGTGGCCCGATCCGCAGGTGAAGCTCTCGCCCAAGTGGTTGTGGGAGGCGATGGAGTCGATCGGCAAGACCCCGGAGAAGCTGGTCGGCCCGAGCGGCACCTTCACTGAGAAGCCCAAATCCTGATCGGTTCCGCTCCCGGGGCGACGCACGTCTACGTCGCCCCGTTTCGGCCTCCCCTCTCCCGTCCACGAAGTCACCGCCGCATGACGCTCCGCCTGCTCCCGTGGGATTACGGCATTCGCAACCTGGCCCGGCGGCCGGTGCGCAGCCTGCTGACGCTGGCGGCGCTGGCCACGGTGGTGTTGTTGATGCTCGTGGTCGTGGGCTTCATCCGCGGCTTGGAGACGTCGCTGGCCGTCAGCGGCGATCCCGACGTGATGCTCGTCTATTCGCTGGGGGCGGAGGAGAACATCGAGAACTCCGCCGTCCCGGCCCGCACCGCCGGCGTCCTTGAAGCCAGCCTGAGCGGCATCCGGCAGCGGTCGGGCGTCGCCTACGTGTCTCCAGAGTTGTACTTCGGCACCCGCGTCGGCGGCGGAGACGTCACGTCGCTGGGGCTGGTCCGCGGGGTGACGCCCACTGCATCGCTTGTTCGCCGGTCCGTGCGGATCACCTCCGGCGCCTGGCCGGGGCCGGGCGAAATCCTCGCCGGGCGGCTGGCCCACGCCAAGCTCGGCGTGCCCGCGAACGCCCTGAGGCCCGGCTCAACGGTGACGTTCGAAAACCGCGATTGGACGGTCAGCGGCACGTTTTCCGCGGGCGGATCGGCGTTCGAATCGGAACTCTGGTGCCGGCTGCCGGACCTGCAGTCCGCCCTCAATCGGCAGGACCTCGGGCTGGTCGCCCTCACCCTCGCCCCCGACGGCTCCGCCGGGGAGATCGATCTGTTCTCCAAGCAGCGGAAGGACCTCGAGATCACCGCCACGCCGGAGACCGCCTACTACGGCGCGATGCAGACGCACTACAAGCCGGTGCGGATTCTCGCCTGGGCGGTGGTGGCGCTGGTCGCCGGCGCCGGGGCGTTCGCCGGGTTGAATATGATGTACGGCGCCGTCGCCGGGCGGACGCGGGAGATCGCCGCCCTGCGAGCGATCGGCTTCCGCCGCCGGGCCGTGCTGCTGAGCCTCATCCAGGAGGGGCTCGTGCTGGCCGCCGCCGCCTCGCTGCTGGCGGGGACTGCGGCGCTGCTGCTGATCAACGGGCTGTCGGTCCGGTTCACGATGGGCGCCTTCGCCCTGCGGGTGGACGGAACGACGCTGCTGATCGGCTGCGGCGTCGGATTACTGCTCGGCGCCGCGGGGGCCGTCCCGCCGGCCCTCAAGGCCCTGCGTCGCCCGATCGCGGAGAGCCTCAAAGCGATTTGACCTCACTTTTTACTGACCTTCACGGCTCGGCCCGGAGGCCGACCCGCTTCCCGCCGCCGCTGGCGGCTTCCCTCCCCTCCCTCCAGGAGAACCTTCGATGCTGAACCTCACCCACCACGCCGCCGCGGTCGGCGCCCTGTCCGTCGCTCTGCTCGCCGTCGGCTGCGGCGCCCCGGACGGGGACGCGCCCGTCACCGACGCCGCCGCCCCCACGGTGCAGAACGCCGCCTACCTCGCCCCGACCGAACCCGAAGGCGCGAAAGGCGTCGGCGCCGTCAAGGAGAGCGTCGAAGACGGCGACGAGGTGACCGTCGTCGGTCTGATCGGCGGGGACCGGGCCCCGTTCGTGGACGGGCTGGCCGCGTTCACGATCGTCGATCCCAAGGTGCCGTACTGCGCCGCCGACGAGGGCTGCCCGACGCCGTGGGACTACTGCTGCCAGCAGGACAAGGTGCCGGCGAACTCCGCCACGGTGAAGCTGATCGACGCCGACGGCAAGTTGGTCGCGGAGAACGCCCGGGACCTGCTGGGGATCGACGAATTAACCGAGGTCGTCGTCCGCGGCACCGCGGAGAAGGACGACGCCGGCAACCTCAGCGTGCTGGCCCGGCAGGTGTACGTGCGGAAGTAACCGCTGCCGTTCCCGTCCCGTTCCTCCCCCGAACCGCCCGATGAGCGACCTCGCCGAACCGCCGCTGGACTTGAGCCGCCTGGCCTTCGACCGCGCCCCCCAGGGGGCCGCGGCGAAGCCGAAGCGGCGGCAGAGCCGCGGTCGTCTGCTGGCCCGCGTCGTGCTGCCGGCGGTGGTACTCGGCGGGTTCCTGGCGATGATCGGCTGGGCCGCCCGCGATCTGTGGCGGACGGCGAAGCCGGTGACGATCGTCCCGGTGGTCGTGCGACAGGCGGAGGTGCGTCGGGCGGGCACGCCGCTGTTTCAGGCGGCGGGCTGGGTCGAACCGCGGCCGACGCCGACCTACGTCTCCGCCCTGAGCAGCGGGGTCGTGGAGGAGTTGCTGGTCGTCGCCGGGCAAGAGGTGGACGCCGGGGAGGTGGTCGCGCGGCTGGTGTCCGCAGACAGCGAACTCGCCGTGCGTCAGGCGGAGGCGGACCTGAGCCTTGCCGAGGCGGACCTCGCCGGCGCCGAGGCGGAACGCGCGGCGGCGGAGCAGTTGTACCAGCAGCCGTTCGCCCGCCGGGCCGCGTTGGCGGAGGCCGACGCCACGCTCGCCGAGGTGGAGGGAGAGCAGGACGCCCTGCCGGCCCGACTCGCTGCCGCCGAGGCCCGGCTGCGGTTCGCGGAGCAGAACCGCGACGGCCGTCAGGCCGCCCGGGGATCGGTCTCCGGCCGCCTGCTGCAGGAAGCCGAGAGCGAGGCCGACCGGGCCGCCGCGGCGCTGGCGGAACTTCGCAGCCTGCAAACCTCCCTGCCGAAGCGGGCGGAGGCTCTCCGTCGGCGCCGCGACGCGCTCGCGGAGCAGACGGAATTGCGGATTGAGGAATCGAACCGGCTCGCCGCCGCCGCCGCCGCGGTGCGGGCCGCCGAGGCCCGCCGCGGGCAGGCGGAGGTGGCCCTGGAGATCGCCCGGCTGCGGCTGGACCGGATGACGTTGAGGTCCCCGGCCGACGGCCGCGTGCTGGCCGTGCTGGCCCCGCCCGGTTCGTTCGTCACCGGACAGGAGGCCCAGTCCAACGCGGAAGGCTCCGCCGTGGTGAGCCTTTACGACCCTGCGATGTTGCAGGTGCGGGCCGACGTGCGTTTGGAGGACGTCCCCCGGGTCGTCCGCGGCCAGCCGGTGACGGTGGAGACCGCCGCCGCCGACGAACCGATCGCCGGCCGCGTGCTGGAGACGACCTCCGCCGCGAACGTGCAGAAGAACACCCTGGAAGTAAAGGTCGCCCTCGAAAACCCGCCGCCGGCCGTACGGCCGGAGATGCTCGTCAAAGCGACCTTCCTCGCCCCGCCCAGCGACGAGGAATCCGTCGGCGAGGAGCAGCGGGAACGTCTGCTCGTCCCCCGCCGACTGGTCGAGGGCGAGGGCGACGCCCGCAGCGTCTGGCTCGCCGCGGCGGGGAACGTCGCCCGTCGGCAGCCGGTCACGCTTGGCGAGGCCGGGACGGAGGAGCTGATCGAGGTGAGCGACGGCCTCCGCCCCACCGACAAACTGCTCGTCGCCGGCCGCGAGGGGCTGGAGGACGGCGACCGCATCGAGATCACCGGCGAGGACGCCGGCTGACCGGCCGGTTCCCCCACCCCATTCACACACGAGGCAGGTCCATGGCGTTAGTCGAAGTGCGCGGCCTGAAGAAGGCCTTCAAGAAGGGCGGCGAGACCGTCACCCCGCTGGCCGGCGTCGATCTGGACATTCATCAGGGGGACTTCGTCTCCATGATGGGTCCCAGCGGCACCGGCAAGAGCACGCTGCTGAACGCCGTCGCCGGCATCGACCCGCCGGACGCCGGCACGATCACCGTCGCCGGGACGGAGATCACCGCGATGTCCCGCACCAAGCTGGCCGACTGGCGGGCGGCCCACCTCGGCTACATTTTTCAGACGCATAACCTGGTGCCGGTGCTGACGGCCTACGAGAACGTCGAACTGCCCACCCTGCTGGCCTCGCTGTCGCGGACGCAGCGGCGGGAGCGGGTCGAGTTGGCCCTGGAAGCGGTCGGCCTGACCGACCGGGCGGATCACCTGCCCAAACAGCTCTCCGGCGGGCAGGAACAGCGGGTCGGCATCGCCCGGGCGATCGTGATGAACCCCACCCTCGTCGTCGCCGACGAACCCACCGGCAGCCTCGACGCCGCAACCAGCGAACAGATTCAGACCCTGCTCGTCCGGTTGAACGAGGAACTGGGCATGACGCTGCTGATGGTGACCCACGACGCCGCCGTGGCGAACCTCGCCGGCCGCCGGCTGCGGCTGGACGGCGGGCAGATCGTCGAACTGCCCGCCAAATCCAACGCCCGCCCCGCATCGCCGTCGCCGGCAGGCGGCGCGCTCGCTGCGTGACCCCCCGAGCACGCGCCGCCTAGCGGCGACGGCGAACCGAACTCCCCCTCCTGCGAATCCATGTTCAAGTTCCTCCCCTACGTCTTCAAAGGCCTGTGGCGGCACGGGATGCGCACCTTTCTGACTGCTGGCGGGGCGGCGGTGGCGTTGTTCGTGTTCTGCTTCGTCGCCTCCGTGCAGGAGGGTCTGAACCGCCTGACCGCCGGCGGGGACGCCGACCGCACGCTGATCGTCTTTCAGGAGAACCGCTTCTGCCCGACCAGCAGCCGGCTGCCGGAGGACTACGCCCGCACGATTCGCGCGGTGTCCGGGGTGCGGGACGTGATGCCGGTGCAGGTCTGGACGAATAACTGCCGGGCGAGCCTGGACATCGTCGTTTTCAACGGGGCGGCGCCGAAGCAACTGCGGGAGAACCGCGGACTGACGCTGCTCTCCGGCGACTGGGCGAGCTTCGAGAGCCGGCGGGATGCGGCGATCGTCGGCCGGTCGCTGGCCCGGCGGCGGGGGCTGGCGGTGGGGGACACGTTTTCGATCGGCGACCTCAGCGTGCAGGTGGCCGGGGTCTTCGCCTCGCCGGTCGCAGCGGAGGAGAACGTGGCGTTCACCAGCCTGGAGTTCCTCCAGTACACCCGCGGCCTCGACGCCGCCGGGCTGGTGACGATGCACGAGGTCGCCCTCGCCCCGGATGCCGACGCGGACGCCACGGCCCGCGAGATCGACATTGCCCTCGCCGCCGGCCCCGTCGCCACGACAACCCGCCGCAAGGGGGCCTTCCAGGCGAGCACGCTGTCGGATCTGGTGGACCTGATCGGCTTCGCCCACTGGCTCGGCTTCGCCTGCGTGGGCCTGGTGCTGGCGCTCGTCGCCACGACGACCGTGATGGCCGTGCAGGACCGGGTGAAGGAACACGCGGTGCTGCAAACCCTCGGCGTGCGGCCGACGCGGGTGTTCGGGTTGGTCGTCTGCGAGAGCCTCCTGATTTGCCTGCTCGGCGGTCTGGTCGGCACGGCCGCGGCGACGGCAATCCTGGCGTTCGGCGGGCTGGCCGTAGGCGCGGAGGGGGTGACGATCGCCTTCCGCCCGTCGCTGTCGCTGGCGCTGACCGCCGCGGGGGTCTCCGCCGCGGTGGGACTGCTGGCCGGGGTCATCCCCGCGTGGCACGCGGCCCGGACGAACATTGTCTCCGCATTGAATACGGCATAGGGGGTTCGGCTAGACATACGCCGTGATAATGACCTCACTCTGACAACATCCAATCCCATCCGCGACACTCTGCGTCGACATCGTGGATCGTCGTCCCATCTGCGATGACAGGGTTCGCAGACTGAAACTTGGCGCGCGACGTATGGCACAGCGAATGCACCCCAATAGAGCGTTGATCCACTCCCAACGTTTCAGGACCGCGACAATGCTCCGCTCGACCCTCACTCTCGCCGCGACCGCCGCTCTACTGGTCGCCGGCTCCTCCCAGGCGGACGCGGGCGATCGTTCGCGGGTCTCCTTCCAGCTCTCGCTCGGCAACGGCGTCGCCGCGACGTACGGCAACGGCTACGGCGGCGGCTATAACTCGAGCTACGGATCGAACTACGGCAATTACGGCCGCTCCAACCTCTACGGGAACTCCGGGCGGTACGGGTCGAGCTTCAGCCGGTCCCGCTTCAACAACGGCTACGGCTACGGCTCGAGCAGCCAGTTCGGCCGCGGCTACGGGCAGTCGGGCTACGGCCTCGGGAACTCGCACCACGGCTCCGGGCACGGCAGTGGGCACTATGATTACCACCCCACGATGGTCGTGCCGCACGGCAATCACCTCGACGTGATCCCGGGCCACTACGACTGGCACAGCGACCGCCGCGACCGCCACGACGATCACTGAGCCGTCCGCCGCCTCCCACGGCCCCGCCTAAAACCCGCCCCCGCCGACCCGGCGGGGGCGGGTTTTTGGATTTCTGAAGAGACGCGGGATGCGACGCCGCGGCAAACGGCGGACGCGGCGTCCGGGGCTTAGACTCCCCCGGAACGCCCTGCGGCTTCGCCGCGCGACTCGCGAAAGACGTGTGTGGACCTCTGGTTGCTGCTGAGGGATATCGTCGTGCTGCTGGCGGGCTCGCTGCTGGTCGGCGGGATCTTCGCACGGTTTGGACAGAGCCCGATCGTCGGCTACCTGCTCGCCGGCATGCTGCTGGGCGGGCCGGGCAGCGTCGGGGCCGTCACCTCGCAGCATGAGATCGAAGCGGTCGCCGAGTTGGGCGTCGCGCTGCTGCTGTTCAGCCTGGGACTGGAGTTCTCCGTCGCCCGGCTGCGGAAGCTCGGGCCGAAGCCGCTATTGGGCGGGGCGGTCCAGGTGGTCGTGACGGTCCTCGTCACCGCCGCGGCCGCGTACGCCTTCAGTCCGTCGGTCGCGGCGGCGGTCGCCTTCGGAGCGATGGTCGCTCCCAGCAGCACGGCGGTGGTGCTGCGGATCCTGATGGAACGCGGCCAGATCGATATGCCGCACGGCCGTAACTCGTTGGGCGTGTTGCTGACGCAGGACATGGCCGTGGTGCCGCTCGCCCTGCTGATGACCGTCCTCGGCGCCGGCGGGAGCCTCCGGGAGATTGGCGAGGAGGTGGGGCGCCTGTTCCTCGTCGCGGGCGGTCTGACGGCGACCCTGTACGTGCTGACGTCGGTGGCCGTCTGGGCGCTCGGCCAGCTCACGCTGCGGCAGAACCGGGAACTGACCGTCGGCTTCGCCGCCGTCGCGGGGCTCGGGGCCGCCTGGATCTCCCACGCCGCGGGCATCTCCCCGGCGTTGGGGGCCTTCGTCGCGGGGATGATGCTGGGCAGCAGCGACTTCGCCACGCAGATCCGTGCGGACATCTCGCCGTTGCAGGTCATTCTGCTGACGCTGTTCTTCGGCTCGGCCGGGATGGTCGCCGACCCGATCTGGATTCTGTCGAACTGGTACGTCGTCGCCGCGGTCGTGGCGGCGTTGACGGTCGGCAAACTGGCAATTGTCTGGGCGATCTTCCGGGCCTTCGGCCAAACGAACCGCACCGCGGCCGCGACCGGGCTGGCGCTGGCCCAGGTGGGCGAGTTCGCCTTCGTGCTCGGCAGCGTCGGCCGGAGCGGCGGGGTGGTTTCGGCGGAGATGTATTCGCTGGTGGTCTCGGCGGCGATCGTCTCGTTCTTCGCCAGCGCCTTTCTGGCGCCCGCCGCCCCGCAGTTCGGAAACTTCGTCGCCGGGCTGCTGGGCGACCGCTCTCCAGACTTCGACGCCTCGGCGGACGAGCCTCTGCCGCCGGAGGTGGCGATTATCGGCTTCGGCCCCGCCGGCCGCATTGCCGCCGGGCCGCTGATCGACCGCGGCGTGCGAACGACGGTTCTCGACCTGAACCAGCACAGCGTCTGGGACGCCCGGCGGCTGGGGTTCGCGGCGGATCTGGGCGACGCGACGCAGGCGGAGGTCTTCGACCACGCCGGGCTGCACAACTGCGAGGCGGTCGTCATCACGATCCCGCACCACACCGACGCGCTGATGATTATTCAGCGGGTCCGGGCCGCGGCCCCGCAGGCTCACATCATCGTCCGCAGCCGTTATCAGGTGCACGAAGACGCCTTCACCGCCGCCGGCGTCGACTCGATCGCCGGGGACGAGAAGGCCGTCGGCCAGCGCCTGGCGGTCCACCTGCGGCTCTGGATGCGGAAACGGAACGCCCGACGATCCGCGGCAGCGGCGGAGCCGGAGCCGCCCACGGGCGACATCGAACCGGGCGCCGTCTCCCTCGATCCCTGAGGCAACCGGTCCGCCGACGGCGCGGCGATCGACCGGCCTCGCCCGATGCGTTCGCCGATCAGGTCCGATCCCGAATAGGATGGGACGCGGCGGAGTCGCCGCCGGGTCCCGTTTCTCTCAGCGAAACACCGTCATGCCGCAGGCGCCGTCCGCCATCGTGGCCGCTCTGACGCTGTTCGTCTCCGCCGCGGGAGCGGGGGAGCGGCCGATCTCCTTCAACCGGGACGTGCGGCCGATCCTGTCGGATCGGTGCTTCCACTGTCACGGCCCGGACGCCGCGAATCAGGCGTCGCCGTTTCGGCTCGACACCCGGGAGAACGCCCTCGCCGACCTCGGCGGGTACGTCGGCGTCGCCCCGGGCGACCTCGCCGGCAGCGAACTGCACGCCCGCATTCACGCCGACGACTGGTCGAAGATGCCGCCGCCGGACTCGAACCGCACGCTGACGGACGCGGAGCGGGCCGTGCTGGACCGCTGGATCGAAGCCGGTGCCCCGTTCGACGCCCACTGGTCCTTCAAACCGCTGCCCGCCGCCGTGGCAGCGCCCGAGGCGGGCGCCGGATGGGCGGTTTCGCCGCTGGATCGCTTCGTCGCCGAGGAACACTCGTCCCGGGGGCTGACGCCGACGCCGCCCGCGCCGCCGGAGGCGTGGCTGCGACGGGTCACGTTCGATCTGACCGGGCTGCCGCCGACGTTGGCGGAGCTGGACGCGTTTCTCGCCGCCTTCGCTGAAGAACCGGACGCCGCCAGGACCGCGGCGGTCGATCGACTGCTCGCCAGCGACGCCCACGCCGAACGGCTGACGGCGGAGTGGCTGGACGTGGCTCGCTACTCCGATTCCTATGGCTATCAGCGGGACGACGAGCGGTTCGTCTGGCCCTACCGCGACTGGGTCCTGCGGTCGTTCCGCGACAACTCGCCCTACGACCGATTCCTCACGGAGCAGCTCGCCGGGGACCTGCTGCCGGACGCGACGCCCGACCAGCAGCTCGCGACGGCGTTCAACCGGCTGCACTCGCACAAGAAGGAGGGCGGCTCGCCGCCGGAGGAGTTCCGCGTTGAGAACGTCGCCGACCGCACGCACACCGCCGCCGCGGCGTTCCTCGGGCTGACGATGGAGTGCGCCCGCTGTCACGACCACAAGTACGACCCGATCACGCAGCGGGACTACTACGCCCTGTCGGCGTACTTCGGCAACGTGGCGGAGCGGGGGCTGATTTCGTTCTTCACCGCCGCCGTCCCCACCCCGGCGATGAACTGGACGACGGCGGAGCAGGCCGCGGAGATTCACGCCGCCCGGGCCGCCGTCGCGGATCTGGAAACCAGACTGGACCGAGTTTGGGCCGACGCCGACGGTGAGTTCGCGGCGTGGCTCGCCGCGCGTCCGGACCGGCTGCCGACCGTCGAACCCGCCGCCAGCCTGTCGTTCGAAGCGTTCGCAGAGGTGGCCGCCGAGCAGGCCGTGAGCGACTCCGGTGGGAAGCTCAACCCCGCAGAAGCGGCCGGGCTGTCGAACCCGGCGGGCCAGCCGGCGGTGACGCCCCGGGCGAATCGACTGGTCGACGGCCGCGTCGGCCGGGCGCTGGAACTGACCGGCGACGACGCCGTCGTGCTGCCGGGCGCCGGACATTTCGAGCGGCACCAGCCGTTCTCCTTCGCTCTCTGGATCAGGCCGACGGAACTGACGGAGCGGGCGGTGATCGTCCGCCGCTCCCGCGGCTGGGACGACGCGGGGTCGATCGGCTACGAGCTGACGAAGCGGGGCGATCGACTCGCCGTGCGGCTGGCCCACTTCTGGCCCGGCGACGCGATCGGCCTAGAGACGACCAAGCCGCTGACGGTCGATCGTTGGACGCACGTCGCCGTGACCTACGACGGCTCCAGCCGGGCCGCCGGGCTGCGGTTGTTCCTCAACGGCGAGCCTGCGGAGACCGTCGTCACGGCCGACCGCCTGACCCGCACGATCACGCAATGGAGCGGCGGCTATCCCGATCTGGCGATCGGCTCCCGCTACCGCGACCGCGGCTTCAAGGACGGGGCGGTGGACGAGTTCCGCCTGTACGACCGCACGCTGTCGCCGCTCGAGGTGCGGGGGCTGTTTGACCCGGCGGCGGTCGAGCCGCTGTTCGCCACGCCGACGGAAGAACTGAGCGACGACCAGCGGTCCGCCCTGCGAGAGTTCTTCCTCGCCACGGCCCACGAACCGAGCCGCGAAGCCCAGACGGCCCTGACCGCGGCCCGGCAGCGATTGGGGGCGGCGGTCGACGCCACGCCGGCGATCACGGTGATGCGGGAGCAGGAGGGGCCGGCGTCGGCGTTCCTGTTGAACCGCGGGGCCTACGACCAACCGGGGGAGGCGATCGCGGCGGACACCCCCTCCGCCCTGCCCCCCTTCCCGGCGGACGCCCCGCGGAACCGGCTCGGGCTGGCCCGCTGGCTGACCGAGCCGGACCACCCGCTGACGGCCCGGGTGGCGGTCAATCGGTATTGGCAACTGATGTTCGGCCGCGGGCTGGTCAGCACGCCGGAGGACTTCGGCAATCAGGGCGAGCCGCCCTCGCACCCGGAACTGCTGGATTGGCTGGCCCGCGACTTCGTGGAACACGGCTGGGACGTGCGGCGGTTACTGCGGACGATGGCCCTCTCGGCGACCTACGCCCAGGACAGCGTCGTCTCCCCCGAGAGCCGCGACCGCGACCCGGAGAACGTCTGGCTAACCCGAGCGAGCGGGGACCGGCTGTCGGCGGAAATGATCCGCGACAACGCCCTCGCCGTCAGCGGGCTGCTGGAGCGCCGCGTCGGCGGGCCGCCCGCGAAGCCCTACGACCTGGCCCTGGCCTACACGCCGCTCCAACCCGACGACGGCCCCGGGCTCTACCGCCGCAGCCTGTACACCTTCTGGAAACGCACCGCCCCGGCCCCGGTGATGCTGGCGATGAACTCCGGCCGGCGGGAGGTCTGCCGACTGCGGCGGGACGTGGTCCAATCCCCGTTGCAGGCGCTCGTCCTGCTGAACGGCACGCAGTTCGTCGAGGCCTCCCGCGTATTCGCCGGGCGGTTGCTGCGGGAGCACGGCGACGACACGGACGCCGCCGCGGCCGCGGCGTTCCGCACGCTCACCAGCCGCGTGCCGACCGACGCGGAGGCCACGGTGCTGCACGATCTGTTCGAGGACCAACAGGCCCGCTACGCCGCCGACCCGGCCGCGGCGGAGGAACTGCTGAACGTCGGTGCCGCTCCGCGGTCGGCGGATCTGCCGCCGGCCCGGCACGCGGCGCTGACGGCGCTGGTCAACGGCCTGCTCAACCTGGACGAAAGCGCGAGGCGACCGTGACGATCGACGCCCCCTCTCCCTCGTTTCGACCCAGCCGGCGGGACGTGTTGAACCGCTTCGGCTTCGGCCTCGGCGGGATGGCGCTGGGCACGCTGCTGAACCCGCAGGCCGCCGCGGCGGAGTCGGCCGCGGCTCACTTCGCACCGCGGGCGAAGCGGGTGATCTTTCTGTTCCAGTCCGGGGCGCCGTCGCAGATCGACCTGTTCGACCCGAAACCGGCGCTCGCCGCCCGGCACGGGGAGGAACTGCCGGCGTCCGTGCGGGCCGGGCAGCGACTGACCGGGATGAGCGCCCACCAGGCGAGCCTGCCGATGGTCGGCTCTCCCTTTGCCTTCGCCCGCCACGGCGAGAGCGGCCAGTGGATGAGCGAACTGCTCCCCCACACGGCCAAGCTGGCGGACGAACTCTGCGTGCTCAAGGCGGTGCACACGGAGGCCATCAACCACGGCCCCGGCGTGACCCTGATGCAGACCGGCTCGCAGTTCCCCGGCCGCCCCAGCGCCGGGGCGTGGCTGTGGTACGGCCTCGGCAGCACGAACGAGGATTTGCCGGCGTTCGTGGTGATGGTCTCGAAGGACCGCAGCGGGCAGCCGCTGGCCTCCGGGTTGTGGGGCAGCGGCTTTCTCCCCGGCAAATACGACGGCGTGCAGTTGGAGTCCTCCAAGGACGCCGTGCTCTATCTGAACAGCCCGCCCGGCGTCGATCGCGCCGCCCGGCGGAACGTGCTGGATCATGTGCAGGACCTGAACCGGCTGCGGCTGGAACGGACCGCGGACCCGACGCTGGAGACGCACATCGCCCAGTACGAGATGGCCTTCCGCATGCAGACCTCCATCCCGGAGGCGACGGACGTCTCGCAGGAGACCGCCGCCACGTTGGCCCTGTACGGGGACGAGGTGCACGTCCCCGGCACCTACGCCGCCAACTGCCTGCGGGCCCGGCGGCTGGCGGAGCGGGGCGTGCGGTTCATTCAGCTCTACCAGCCCGGCTGGGACCATCACGGCAGTTTGCCGGGCCAGATTCGCGCCTCCTGCCGCAAGACCGACCAACCGACCGCCGGTCTGCTGACGGACCTCAAGCAGCGGGGCCTGCTCGAGGACACGCTGGTCGTCTGGGGCGGCGAGTTCGGCCGGACCTGCTATTCGCAGGGCAAACTGACGCCGGAAGGCTTCGGCCGGGACCATCACCCCCGCTGCTTCACGATGTGGCTGGCCGGCGGCGGGGTGAAGCCCGGCCACGTCCACGGCGCCACGGACGAGTTCAGCTACAACGTGACCGAGGGCGGCGTGCATGTGCACGACCTGCACGCCACCCTGCTGCATCTGCTCGGCCTCGACCACGAGCGCCTCACCTATCGCTATCAGGGCCGTCGCTTCCGGCTGACCGACGTGCACGGGCGCGTCGTTCAGGAGGCGCTCGCCTGAACCGCCCCCCCGGAACGCCCGCCCATGTCCGCCGCCCGGCCGCGTCTCTCCGCCTTTCCGAAGTGCTATCTGGAGGAGATCAGCGGCGACGGCGGGATGACCGTCTTCGACTGGATCACGGAGGCGAAGCAGCTCGACGCCGACGGGCTGGAGATGTACGAGGGCTTTCTGCCGGGGACCGATGACGCTTCGCTGGACCGCCTGCGGGACGCCATCGCCGAGGCCGGGTTCGCGATGCCGATGCTCTGCTGCTCGCCGGACTTCACCCAGCCGGACCCGGACGACCGGCGGCGGGCCGTCGATCGGCAATGCGACATGATTCGCGTCACCCGACACCTCGCCGGGGCGGACTTCGACCACGGCGGTCGGCCGGTGTGCCGCGTCCTCAGCGGGCAACGGCGGCCGGAGGTGGGGCGGGAGGAGGGACTCGACTGGGTCACGGAGTGCCTCGCCGCCTGCATGCCGACGGCCCGGGGGGAGGGCGTCACGCTGGGCCTCGAGAACCACTACAAGGACGGCTTCTGGCGGTTCCCGGAGTTTGCCCAGAAGGCCGACGTGTTTCTCGAACTGCTGGACCGCGTCCCGGAGCGGGACTACTTCGGCGTGCAGTTCGACCCGTCGAACGCCCTCGTCGCCGGGGACGACCCGGTGGCGCTGCTGGACCGGGTCGTGGACCGGGTCGTCAGCATGCACGCCAGCGATCGATACCTGGTGCCGGGGGCCTCGCTGGACGACCTGCGGCAGGCGGACGGCACGCTGGGGTACTCGCCCGACCTGATGCACGGCGTGACGGGGAAAGGGCTGAACGACTACGACGCCCTGTTCTCCCGGCTCTCGGCAAGCGGCTACGACGGCTGGATCAGCATTGAGGACGGCATGAACGGCCTCGGCGAGATGGCCGAATCGCTGTCCTTCCTGCGGCGGATGGTGGCGAAACACTGGGGGGATTAGCCTGCGGTCGCGTCCGTGGCCCAACTCAGGGGGCGGGCGTCCCCCGCTCGCCTGTTTCGCCGTTCGCTTCGTCATGTCCGCTCCGCTGCGTACCGCGCTGGTCGGCTGCGGGAAGATCGGGCGGACGCACGCGCTGGCCCTGACGCGGCTGCCGGAGTCGCAGTTCGTCGGCTGCTGCGACGCCGACGCCGCCCGGTCCGCCGCGTTCGCCGCGGAGTTCGGCGGGACCGCCCACGCCTCGGTCGACGATCTGCTGCGGTCCGCCCGGCCGGAGGCTCTGCTGATCGCCACGCCCCACCCGCTGCACGCGGCCCCGGCGGTCGCGGCGCTGGAGGCGGGCGTGCATGTGCTGGTCGAGAAACCGCTCGCGGCGACCGTCGAAGACTGCGACGCGATGCTAGACGCCGCGGACCGCGGCGGGGCGACGCTGGGGGTCGTCAGCCAGCGGCGGTATTACGAACCGGTGGTCCGCATGCGGCGGGCGATCGACGCCGGCAAGATCGGGCGGCCGGTTCTCGGTCTGTTTCTGATGTATTCCTGGCGCGACCCCGCCTACTACCGCAGCGATCCGTGGCGGGGCCGGTGGGCGACGAAGGACGGGGCCGGCGAGGGCGGCGGGGTGCTGGTCAATCAGAGCCCGCACCAGCTCGATCTGCTCCAGTGGTTCCTCGGCGAACCGGAGGAGGTCACCGGCTACTGGGCGAACCTGAACCACCCGACCGTCGAGGTGGAGGACAGCGCCGTCGCCGCCCTGCGGTTCCGCGGCGGCGGGCTGGGGTCGATCCTGACGAGCCTGTCGCAGGACCCGGGCATCTACACGAAGGTGCACGTGCACGGGTCGAACGGTGCGTCCGTCGGCGTGCAGACGGACACCGGGGCCTCCTTCGTCGCCGGCGTCAGCGGCATCGCCGACCCGCCGTTGAACGACGTCTGGACGATCGCCGGCGAACAGGGCGAACTGGAGGCGTTCCGACGGCAGGACGCCGCCGCCTTCGCCGCCGTCGACGGGACTACGCACTATCACGAGTTGAACATCGCCGACTTTCTGCGGGCCGTCCGCGACGGCGCCCAGCCGCCGGTCACGGGGGCGGAGGGCCGCACCGTCGTGGCGATGTTCCAGGCGATCTACGAATCGAACCGCACCGGCCGCTCGGTCCGGCTGCATTAATCCGCTCTCTCCCCCGAACCGCTGACTGCCCATGTCCTCCCCGCCCGTACTGATCGTCGTCGGCGACGCCTCGGAGATGATGGACACCCTCTACCCCTACCACCGGCTGATCGAGGCCGGATACCAGCCGGTCGTCGCCGCCCCGGAGCGCCGCACCTATCAGATGGTGCTGCACGAGGTCCGCGAGGGTTGGACCATCACCAAGGAGTGGGAGGGCTACCGCATCGACGCCGACGTGACCTTCGCGGAGGTGGACCCGGATCGGTATCTCGGCGTGTTCTACTCCGGCGGGAGGGCGCCGGAGTATCTGCGGGACGACCCGGACCTGATTCGGATCACCCGGGCGTTTTTCGCGGCGAACAAGCCGATCTTGTCAGTCTGCCACGGCGTGGAGATCCCGGCCCGGGCCGGCTGCGTGGAGGGGCGGCGGATGGCGACGGTGGCGAAATGCCGGTTCGATCTGGAGGTCTGCGGCGGCGTGTACGTGGACGCCCCCAGCGTGGTGGACGGCAACCTGTGCAGCGGGCGGACCTACCACGACAGCGGCCACTACGTGCGGCCGTGGCTCGAACTGCTGGACGCCGCGCGCGACGCGGCGTGAGAACCGATGACGCGGCGTGAGGTCCGATGACGCGGGCTGGCCCTTCCCGGCGAGTCGCGCGGTTTGGTAGACCTCGCCCCGTCGGACGTCTCCCCCCGGGGAGCGTTCGATCGACCGGCCGCGGCCCCCTGGCCGGTCGCCTTCCCCCGCATGGATGCCAGATGATTGCGTTTCTCGAAGGCCCCGCCCTGCCCTCCGGGCCGGCGTTGCTGGAGATTCTCGTGGACGACCGCCCCTCCGGCCGCACGCCGGCGGACGAGCGCTGCCACGCCGAGTGGACCGCCGGCCGGATGCAGGACGCCCTGACCCGCCGCGGCGCCGCCCACGTGTTGCAGGAAGTCCGCGGGGCGGCGACGTTCGACTCCGCCGCCCAGCGCCACGTGGCCAAGTTCGCTGCCCGCTACGGGCAGCAGATCGGCCGTCTGGCGCTGGTGGGAGAGCCGACGGTCCTGCGGCGCCGGGCGGAGATTCTGGAACCGCTGATCGGCGGGGAGGTCCGCTGTTTCGACGTCGCCCACCGCGCCGCGGCCCGCCGCTGGCTCACCGCGGGCTGAGGATTGAGTTTCGATTCGGCATGAGACGCCGGCGGCGGAGGGGGCTATGGTCCCGCCCCGCCCCCCCGCCGTTTCCCCCCTCGATCCCCGTATCGCCGTGCCCCTCCGAGCCGTCGCCTTCGATCTGGACGGAACGCTGATCAACAGCGAGGACGTCTTCGAGAAAGCCGGGAACGACCTGCTGGCCCGCCGCGGCCACGAACACACC
Source organism: Alienimonas californiensis (assembly GCF_007743815.1). Lineage (GTDB taxonomy): Bacteria > Planctomycetota > Planctomycetia > Planctomycetales > Planctomycetaceae > Alienimonas > Alienimonas californiensis. Next base: position 4,082,146 of record NZ_CP036265.1, on the reverse strand, counting down.
CCGGAAGTCCGGGGCCTGATGCTGGGTAAGCGCGCGGACGAGGCGTTCACGGCCCTGATCAACCACCTCGGTCTGACCGAGACCGCGGACGAACTGATCGTGGAACTGGGCGACCTGTTTCGCGGTCACGCCGAGGGCCTGCTCGGCCTGATGCCCGGCGCCCTGCCGCTGCTGGACCGCGTGGCCGCCGAGGGCCTGCCGACCGCGGTCTGCACGTCTTCGGACCGGGCCTACCTGCGGGAGACGCTGACCCGCTTCGATCTGCTGGAGCGGTTCGACGTGCTGCTCGGGGCAGAGGACGTGACCCGCGGCAAGCCGAACCCGGAGATCTATCTCGCCGCCGCCGAGCGGCTGGGCGTGCCGATCGCCGAGATGCTGGTGCTGGAGGACAGCGAAACCGGCTGCGCCGCGGGCGTCGCCAGCGGCGCCGTCACGGTGGCGGTTCCCAACCGGCACACCGCCGCCATGGACTTCACCGGGGCGGCGTTCGTCGCGGACGGCCTGACCGACGACCGCATCGCGGACCTGTTCGACGACATCTCCGCCAGCCGTTCAACCTAGGCGGCCGCCCGCCGCGGCCCCGAATGCTGCGGGTCTGAATGCTGCGGACCCAACCGCTGCGGTTCGAGCCGCCGCGGCTCCACCCGCTGCGGCGCCGACGCAGCCCCGAACGTCTCGTCAAAGCAGAGGTCGCTGCCGAGGCGGTGCAATTCCGCCTTGCAGAACTCCGCGATCCGGCGCTGCTGCTCCGGGGTGAGCAGTTCCCCGCTCCCGCCGGCGACGCCGCGTCGGACCATCGGGGCCTCCAGATCCGCCCACAGGCTGGCGATGTTCGGCCGGAAGCGTTCGTCGTGGGCCTTCATCCAGTCCCGGGACGACAGCCGCACCACCTCCGCGCGTTCCTCGTCGGTCAGCTCGGCGCCGACGAAGTGCGCCAGCCGATCGACGGCTCCGCCGGGATCGGCGGTCAGCTCGCGAAAGGTGAGCCACAGCACGTCCGGCCGGTCCCGCAGCGCCCAGAAGCCGGCGACGTGCTCCGCCCAACTGCCGAAGTGATATTCGTTCCGTAGGAAGGTGCCGAGCCACGCCTCCACCGACGGCATCGCCCTTCCGAAGGCGATGCCGCGGTAGAAGTGGTAGGCGCTGACGAACACGTCCCGCGGGTCGCGGGCCACGTACACCCACTTCGCCGGCCCGGGCTCCTCCGGTACGGGCAACTGCGACGCCGGAAGGTGCGTCTTGATCACGCGGAACAGCCCGTCGCCCGGGTCCTCCCCCAGCGAGGCGGAGCCGAGTGCGAACGACTCCGGCCAGGGGCAGACGTCATGGATGTGTCGAAACTCGCTGCGACCGCCGTGGGCGATCTGCTGGAGCATTTGCAGGGTGAGATTCGTGCCGCTCTTGGGGAACGTCACCACGAACGCGTCCCGCCCGGTCGGTTCGTACTCCCCGAAGCCCCCGCCGCCGAGCCCCTTCAGGCTCTCGGAGGTGCGCATCATCAAACGGTGCAGGTGCGGAAACCGCCCGATGCGTTCCCAGGCGCCGATGAGGCCGGCGAGCGCCAGACCGACGGTATTCCTCGCGACGCCCCGCAGCAGCGGCGAGCGGGCCCGCAGAAAATAGGGCGGCGGGACCGGGGGCGGCGCCGCGCTGCGGCGAGGGGTTCCCACGGCGTTCGTCAGGGGATGGTTCTGGACCGAGGACATCGATCTCTGCGCGGTTCGGGCGGGGCGGGCCGCTTGGGCAATCTACGATAAGCGGAGGCGTGGAAGCCGTGCCATCTTTCTGATCGCTCGCCGACGTCCGGACCGTTGAGGCGGCGGCCGATCGCGCGGATTGAAGGGGGCGCGGCGGCTGGTCTTCGCGCCCGAAGGGGATTCGACTAGACCCCGGGCCTCGTGTCCGCTTCCTCGCCCCCGCCGCCCTCCCCGTCCGCCGCGACGCGGCCGGTGCATCGCCCGGTGTTGGTGCGGGAGGTCCTGGCTGCACTGGCCTTAAAGCCGGGGGTGACGGTGATCGACGGCACCGTCGGAGCCGGCGGGCACGCTGCGAAAATCGCCGCCGCCGTCGGCCCCTCCGGCCGCGTGGTCGGCGTGGACCGCGACTCGCTGATGCTCCGCCACGCCGCCGAGGCCCTCGCCTCCTACCCCTGGGCGACGGTGCATCAGGCCTCCCACAGCGAACTCCGCACGGCGCTGGACGACGCCGGCGTCGACCGGGCCGACGCCGTCCTGCTGGATTTGGGCCTCTCCAGCGACCAACTCGCTGACGAAACCCGCGGGTTCGCCTTCCAACTCGGCGACGGCCGGGGCGGCGGGCCGCTCGACCTCCGGTTCGATGTCCGCCACGGCCGCCCCGCCGCCGACCTGCTGGTCGAAGCGGACGAAGCCGAACTGACCCGCCTGTTCACCGAGTACGGCGAGCACCCGCGGGCCGCGGCAATCGCCGCGGAGATCGTCCGGCGCCGCGACGTCGCCCCGATCCGCTTCGCCGACGAACTGGCCGCGCTGGTGGAGGCCGTCGCCCCGGCCGGCGGCGGCTCCCACCCGGCCACCCGCATCTTCCAGGCCCTCCGCATCGCGGTGAACGACGAACTCGGCCACGTCGAACGGACCCTCGCCGACGTGCTGCCGGCCGTGCTGAAGCCGGGCGGTCGGGCGGCGATCCTCACCTTCCACTCCCTCGAAGACCGCCTCGTCAAACGGGCGTTCGTCGAGGCGAACGGCTGGCGGCCGCTGGCGAAGAAGCCGGTGACCGCCACGCCCAGCGAGACGCGACTGAACCCCCGGGCCCGCTCCGCCAAGTTGCGGGCGGCGCTCCGAACGACGGCCTGACGGCCGCCCCGCTGCGGTTCGTCTCTCCGGACGGCGCCGCGGCGACCACCTCGACACACCCCTTTTCGATCCGCACGGACGCGGGAGATTCGTCATGGCGAACGAAACCAAAGTCGGCGTCGCGGTGTTCGCGGCCCTCGTGGGCGTGTTCGGCTTCGTCCTGCACGACAAGTACGAGGACAAGCTGACGGCCCTCGCCGCCCTGCACGAAGCGAACGACCCGGCCGAACCCAAAGACGCCGCGGACGATCCCCTCGCGGAGAAGCCCGACGCCGGTCTGGGCGCCGTAACGGACGCCGGCAACACGGGCGACCTGGCTGACTTCAGCGACGCCTTCGGGCCGGAGCCGGGCGCCGAGCCGACCGGCGGGGTGCCGCTCGCCGATGCGGCGTCCCCCGCGGCGGCGCCGACCGACGTCGACCTCTGGGGAGCCGAGCCGGGCGCCGAATCGGGCGCCGCGGTCGAGTTCGTCGCCCTGGAAGAACCCGCCCCGAAACAGCCGGCCGACTCTGCCGTGGCCGTGGACTGGTCCACCGGCAGCTTCGCCGCGGCGGATCCCAAGCCGGCCGCCCCGCCCGCCAAGCCGGTCGCGATGGCGGCGGCCGACGACCCGTTCGCCGCGGAACTGGACAGCTTCGACGCCGCCCCCGCGACGACCGAACCGACCGCTCCGAAGTCCGCCGCGACCGCCGCCGCCACGGTGGAGTTCGTCGCCGAAGAGCCCGCCGCGGAGCCGACGACGCTGGCGGACACGGACGGGTTTGAACTGGACGCGATGGAACCGGCCCCGGCGTCCGCCGCCGCGGACGACGACTGGCCGGCCGACATGGCCCCCGCGGCCGCGACGCTCGCCGCAAACACCGCCGATCAGGCCCCGCCCGCCGACCCGCCCTCGCCGGAGGACGCGGCGATGGAACTCTGGGGCGCCGCCGACGAGCCGGCCGCCGTCGCCGCGACGCCGACCCCGGCCGCCGCCGACCCGCTGTTCCCGGACGACTCGGCCGTCGCCGCCGAGGCGAGCCTGGCGGACGCCGCCAACGATCCGGCCCCCGCGCTCGAGGCGGCGGAGCCGGTCATGCTCTCGTTCGACGAGCCGGCCCCGCTGGATGAACCTGCGACGCTCGACGAGCCCGCCGCGACCGAGGGCGCCGTGGCCTTCGACGCCAACGCCGCTCCGGCGATGGCGGACGAGGGCGAGTTCTTCCTCGCTGCTGAGGAACCGGCCGCCGCCGCTCCGAAGAGCCCGGCTCCGAAGAACCCGGCTCCGAAGTCTCCGGCCCCGAAGACCGCCGCCCCGGTCGCCGCCGACGCCTTCGCCGACGCCGAGACGTTCGAGGACGCCGACATGTTCGCGGCGGAGGAACCGCTGCTCGCCGACAAGCCGGCCGCCGACGCCGACATCTTCATGGCGGCGGAGACCCCCGCCGCCCCGGTCGCCCCGAAGCCGGCCCCGGCTGCGGAGGAGGCCGCCCTGCTCTGGAATCTGGACGACCCCGCGCCCGCGGCGAGCGTGGCGGCCGCGTCGCCGAAGCCGGCCGCCCCGACGCCGGCCCTCGACGCGAACCCCGACGCGGACTTCTTCCTCGACGCGAACGAGCCCGCCGCGGCGCCGGCCACGAACATGGCGCCGGTTGAACTCGCGGACGCTCCCCCCGCGACCCCGCCCGCCGACGTGCCGGCCGCGGCCCCGATGAACGAGTGGCCCGACCTCAACTCGCCCCCGGCCGCCGAGGCCGCGCCCAAACCGAACCCGGCCGCGAATCTGGCGGCGGACGAGCCGGATGACGGCCTGACGCCCGTCAACTTCGCCCCGGAGATCAACACCCGGAACCCGAACCTGCCGCCGACCCGTCCGGTCCACAATGCGGACGCCCAGACGCCCTCGCCCCTCCGCTTCTCCGGCCCGGACGATCGGCAGGTCGTGGAAGTGCAGGACGGCGAAAGCTACTGGACCATCAGCAAGCGGGCCTACGGGGCGGCGAAGTACTTCAAAGCCCTGGCCCGCTACAACGCCCTGCGGATCCGCGACCCGCGGAACCTCAAGCCCGGCATGAAGGTGATCTGCCCGCCGCCGAGCGTGCTGCTGGCCTACGACACCGACCTCGCCGACGCGGAGCGGGCCTCCGAATCGCCCGGTTCGAACCCCGGCTGGAGCGGGTACGGCGTCGACGACAAAGGCCGCCCGGTCTACATGGTCGGCCCCGGCGACACGCTGGGCGACATCGCCCACAAACACCTCGGCCGGTTCAGTCGTCAGGAGGAGATCCTCGCGCTGAACCGCGACAAGATCCGTGATCCGAGGCGGCTCAAGATCGGCGTGCTGCTGAACCTTCCGCCGGACGCCGCCGGGGTGCGGCGTCGGGTTGAAGACGCGATGCGATGACGATCCGGTTCGCGGCTGCGGCGGTGTTGATCTTCGCCGTCGCCCAGGTGGACGTCGCCCTGCGTCGTCGCACGAACGCCCTGCACGCCCGGTTAGCGACGCAGGCCGCCGCGGCCGACGACCTCCGTGAACGCCGGGCCAGGCTGCGACTGGACACCGGCCTCGCCGCCGAGGCCGTCGCCGACGCCCCCGTCGGCCGCGGTCTGCTGGAGCGGGCCGCGACCGCCCCGCCGGACGCCGCGGCCCCCGTCGATCCCCCGCTGCTCTGGTGGCACTGACGCCCGCAGCCTGCACCCTCCCCCATGCCCGCGCCGCCCCGACTGCGTGAAACGGCGGCGTTCCTCGGACTCGCCGCATTCGCCGCGGCGATCGCGGTGCGGTTGGCCGTGTTGGCGATCGGCGGGGGCGAGAGCCTCGCCGCGACGGCCGTCCGGCAGCGGCAGGTCGAAACGACCCTCCCCGCCCGCCCCGGCGACTTGCTCGATCGCCACGGCCGCCTGCTCGCCACCACGGTGACGGCCGACAGCCTCTACCTCGTCCCGCGGGCCATTCCCGCGGAGGAGATCGCCGCCTGCTGCGCCACGCTCGCGGAGGCGATCGACGCCGACGCCGCGGACCTGGAGCAGAAGATCCGCGAGCGGCCGGACGGCTGGTTCCTCTGGGTTCGGCGCCGGCTCGACGAAGACACCGCCGGGCGGGTCCGCGACCTCGCCCTGCCCGACGAATGGTGGGGCTTTCGTGCCGAATACCGCCGCCGCACGCCGCTGGGACGGGTGGGCGGCTCGGTCGTGGGCCTGCGGAACCTGGACGGCCGGGGGGTGAACGGGATGGAGCGGGTTCTCGACGCCCGGCTCCGCGGCGTGCCGGGGGTGCGGACGAGCGTGCGGGACGCCCGCGGCGCCTCGCGGGCGGTGCTGGAAAACCGCTCCCGCCCGCCGGTGCCCGGGGAGGACGTGGCCCTGACGATCGACGCCGCGATCCAGCGCTTCGCCGAGGCGGAGCTGGACCACGTGCAGGCGGAGTTCGCCCCGGTCTGGTCCTGCCTGCTGATCACTGATCCACACACCGGCGAGACCCTCGCCGCCGCCAGCCGCCCGGCGTTCGACCCGGAGAACCTCGCCGGCCTGCCCCCCGCCGCCTGGACGCATCACGCCTTCGGCACGCCGTTCGAGCCCGGCTCCACCGTCAAACCGCTGTTCGTCGGCGCCGCCCTGGCGGAGGGGTTCGCCACCGTCGACGAGACGATCGACTGCGAAAACGGCCGCTGGCAGGTGCCCGGCACCGGCCGTCTGCTGCGGGACGTCGCCCGCCGGGGGGCGCTCACGCCGGGGGAGATCCTCATTCACTCCAGCAACATCGGCGTCGCCAAACTGGCCGGGCGGATGGGCAATGCCACGCTGCACCGCATCGCGGCGACGTACGGCTTCGGCCGGCCGGTCGGGGCGAATCTGCCGGGGCCGGCCGCCGGCTCGCTCCGTCCGCTGGAGGGATGGGACGACTACAGCACGCAATCGGTGCCGATCGGCCACGAACTGACCGTGACCGCGGCCCACCTCGCCGCGGCCCACGGGGCGCTGGCGAACGGCGGCACCCTGTTGCCGCTCACGCTGGTGCGGGGGGGCCGGCCGCCGGTGGCCTCGCGGGTGTTGCCGCGGGAATGGGCCGACTGGCTGGTCGCCGGTCCGCTGGCCGCCGTCGTGGAGGAAGGCACCGCCCGCCGGACCCGGGGCGACGACTACCGCCTGTTCGGCAAGACGGGCACCGCCCAACTCTGGGACGCCGAGGCCGGCCGCTACGCCGAGGACCGCACGACCGCCTCCGCCGTGATCGGCGGGCCGGTGCGGGCGCCGCGGCTGCTGGCCGTCTGCGTGGTGCACGATCCGCAGGGGGAGACGCGCGGCGGCGGCTCCGTCGCCGCCCCGGCCGCGGCGAATGTGCTGCGATTCGGCCTCCGCCGCCTGCGGGTGGCGGGCGACGCGGCCCCGCTCCCCAGTCCAGTCACCGCCCGGGACGCCGACCGGCGGCCCGTTCGCTGATCGCCTCCCGCAGCAGGGCGTCGTAGGCGGCGACGACCGCCTCCCAGCAGTGGTTCTGGAGGACGACGGCCCGCGCCCGCTCCGCCATGGCCGCGGCGTCGGCGGGATGATCGAGCGTCCAACGCAGCTCCTCCGCGAGGGCCGCCGTGTCTCCGACGGGGACCAGCCGGGCGGTCTCCTTGTGCGTGAACACCTCCGCAGTCCCGTCGACGGCCGTGGCGACGATCGGCACGCCGGCCGCGGCGGCCTCCAGCAGCACGTTCGGCGTGCCCTCCCACCGACTGGGCAGGACGAACGCGTCCGCCAGCCGCATCAGCGCCGGCAGGTCGTCCCGCCGGCCGAGCGTCCGCACCCGCTCCCCGGCCAGGTTCGTCGCGGCCCACAGCCGCACCCGCTCCGCGAGCGGTCCGTCGCCGGCGATCAACAGGTGAGCGTCACGACGGTCGAGCCGGGCGAAGGCCTCCAGCAGCGTGTCCGGGTCCTTCTGCACGTCGAGCCGTCCCGCGAACAGCAACACCGGCCCGTGCGGCGGCAGTCGCAGCGCCGCCCGGTCGGCCGGGGCGGCGTCGGCCCAGCGTTCGGCGTCCACGCCGTTCGGGATCGTCACGACGCGGGCTACCGGCAGCCCGCCCCCGCCGGCCAGCGGGGAGGCGACGCAGAACCGGCGGACGCTCTCGCCGACGCAGACCCAGCGATCGACCAGCGGGGCCGTCAGGCGGTCCAGCAGGCGATGGCCGTTGCGGCGCCGCTCCGCGACCCGCACCCCGCATACCACCGCCGGCCGTCCCGCGGAAGCCGCGGTCAGGCGGGTGAGCAGGTTGGCGTGGAAGAGGAACGACAGCACCGCCGGCGGGCGTTCCTGCCGGAGGTAACGCCGCAGCGGTCGCGGGTCGACGCCGGGCAGAGAGTCCATCAGCGTCACCGGGACACCCGCGGAGATAAATGACTCCCGCAGACTCCCACCCCGCAGGGCAAACATGTGCGGTGCCCAGCCCCGTCCTTTCAGGCCGAGAACCACCCGCACGAAGGCCTGCTCCGCCCCGCCGGGGTCGAGTTCGGTAATCACCGCCGCCAACGGGAGCGGAGCGGCGGGGGGGTCCGGGGGCGAGACGGGCATCGGTTCGGCGATAGGGTACCCGCATGCCCACGCCCCCGCCCGATTCGTCGCCGGAAGACCCCGCGGACCTGTCCGTCGCCGCGTACGACTACCACCTGCCGCCGGAGCAGATCGCCGCCCGCCCGGCGCCTCGCGGGACGGCCCGTTTACTGACCCTCGACCGCGAGACCGGCGCCGTCGGCCACCGCTCCATCGCGGACCTGCCGAGCCTCTTGGCGCCTGGCGATCGGCTGGTGCTGAACGATTCCCGGGTCGTCCCCGCCCGGCTCCGCGGGGTGCGGGAGGCGACCGGGGGGAAGTGGGAGGGGCTGTTTCTGTCGGTCGAAGCGGACGGCGGCGGGGCCTGGCGGGTGATGTCGAAGACCCGCGGCACGCTGACGCCCGGCGAAACGGTGCGGGCCGAGGGGGCGGACGGGGCGACGCTCCGGCTGCGGATGGAGCGGCGGGAACCCGGCGGCGTCTGGACCGCCCTCCCGCTGGACGACGCGGCGGCGGCCTCCCCGTTCGCGGCGTTGGAGGCGGTCGGCTCCATCCCGCTGCCGCCCTACATCGGCCGGGACGACCCGGACGAGCAGGACCGCACCGACTATCAGACCGTCTTCGCCGACCGCCCCGGCTCGGTCGCGGCCCCGACCGCGGGACTGCACTTCACGCCAGAGCTAATCGCGGCGTGTGAGTCAACGGGAGTCAATGTCTCCCGGGTGACTCTCCATGTGGGAGTCGGCACGTTCCGGCCGATGTCCGGCGATTCGCTCGTCGAGCACCGGATGCACGCGGAGTTCTGCGAACTCTCCCCCGCGACGGCGGCCGAGGTGCGGGCGACGCGGGAGGCCGGCGGGCGGGTCGTCGCGGTCGGCACGACCGCCTGCCGCACGCTCGAGGCCGCGGCGCAGGCGAACGGCGGCGCCGTCGGGCCGTTCTGCGGGCAGACGGAGATCTTCATCCATCCCCCGTACCGCTTCGCGGGGATCGACGGCCTGCTGACGAACTTCCACCTGCCGAAAAGCACGCTCCTCGTGCTGGTCTCGGCCCTCGCAGGCCGGGAGCGAGTGTTGGCGGCGTACCGGGAGGCCGTCACGGAAGGCTACCGCTTCTTCAGCTACGGCGACGCCATGCTGATTCTGTAGGCGCGTCAGGGGCGAGCGGGGGGTGTCAGCCCTCCGTGTGTTCGCAACAGCCCGATGACACGGAGGGCTGACGCCCACCGCTCGCCTTGGTTCGCCTCAGATGCCGAAGAGCCTGCGAAAACTGTCCAGCAGCGTGGCGTGTTCGCCGCGGCGGGCTTCGTCCTTCAACGCCTCCAACGGCGGGTGGAGCAGTTTGTTGACGATCCGGTCGACGCTGCGTTCCACCGCGGCCCGGTCGTCGTCGGTCCAGTCGGGGCGGCGGGCGTAGAGCTGCTGCAACTCGGCGTCGCGGACGGCGGTCCATTCGTCCCGCAGTCGGCGGATCACCGGCCCGGTCGCCCGGTGCACGAGGCCGCGGAGGAACGCCTGCGTCTCTTCCTCGACGATCCCCTTCGCCCGGCCGATCTCCTTTTCCCGCCGGCGGCGGTTGGCGTCGCAGGTCGCCTCCAGGTCGTCGATGTCGTACCGGAAGACGTTGGAGTCCACGCGGGAGACGGCCGGGTCGAAGTCCCGCGGCAGGCCGAGGTCCAAAATGAAGACCGGTTTGCCAGAGCGCCGCCCCTTCGCCGCGGCCCGGGCGGCGGCGAAGCGTTCGCGGCTCACGACCGGCGTCGTCGCGCCGGTGGCGGAGACGATCACGTCCGCCTCGCCCAGCCAGCGGTCCAGTTCGTCCCACGGCCGCACCTCCCCGCCGCGGGCCTCGGCGAGGGCGAGGGCCCGCTCCGGGGAGCGGTTCACGATGACCACCCGGCCGGTGCCCTCGTCGTGCAGGTAGCGGAGGGTTTCGTCCGCCATCTCGCCGGAGCCGATCACCAGCACGGTTTTGTCGGTGAACCGCTCGAAGATGTTCCGCCCGAACTGGCCGACGGCGACGCTGGCGATGCTCGTGCGGCCGTCGGACAACTTCGTCTCCCGCCGCACCCGACTGGCGGTGCGGAAGGCGGCCTGGAACAGGGCGTGCGTGAGCGGGCCGCAGGCCTCGTAGCGTTGGGCGAGGTCGTAGGCGTCCCGCACCTGGCCGACGATCTGCGATTCGCCCAGTACAAGGCTGTCGAGGCTGGCGGAGACCTCGAACAGGTGCCGCACCGCGTCCGGGCCGCGACGTTCCAGCAGGTGGGAGGCGAAGGCGTCCTCCGGGATCGCGTGGAACTCCGAGAGGAAGCCGGCGAGATCCGACAGTCGCGGGGCCAGCCCGGCCTGCCCCCCGGCCGCGGGCGGCGGCACGGCGGAATAGACCTCAACCCGGTTGCAGGTGGAGAGCACAACCAGTTCGGAAGCCGGGAAGCGTTCGCGGAGTTTGGCGTAGGCGTCGCCCAGCGCCTCGGCGGAGAAGCCGAGGCGCTCCCGCAGACTCACGTCCGCGGTGTGATGCGAACAGAACACGACCCCGAGATCCGGGGCGGGCACGGCGGAGTTCACGGAGTCGCCCCCCCGCCGGCGTGCCAGCTTTCCAGCAGGCCGCCGTCCCCGGCGAGCACCTGTAAACCGACGACCGTCACCAGCAGGAACCCGAAGGCCAGCAGCGTGCGGAGGGCCACGCCGCGGCCCGCCTGCCCTTTCCGCCGCACGAACCCGCCCACCGCCAGCCCCGCGGCGAAGACGCCCAGCGTGGTGCCGATCACCACCGGGTCCCACAACCCGCCGACGGCTCCTTCCCCCCCGGCGACGACCAGCCCGAGACCGATCGTCACCCCCAGGACCAGCAGCGGCACCGCGACGGCCACCGCCCCGCGGTTCCAGCGGTCAAGCCGTTCGAGACTGAACAGCGGGACGGCGTCCGGGTCAAACTTCCCGGCCCGCAGGCGGCGATGGTGCACGAGGTACATCGCGCTGGTCACCACCCCGGCCAGCACGCCCAGCAGCCCGCCCAACAGCAGGGCGGCGTGCAAAATCGCCCAGGCCCGCACGGCCCCGCCGGCGCCCCCGGCCTCCCCGAACAGGGAGACCGGCCCCGCCGGCACCGCGTAGCTACAGGCCACGAGGCCCAGCACCAGCGGCCAGAGGAACACGCCCAGGGCGCTCCGACGCTCCACGCCGGTCGCGACGACGTAGTACGCCGCCCCGAGCCAGGCCAGGGCCAAAATCCAAGCCCGGCCGCCCCAAGGCTCCGCCGCCGCGGCCTCGCCCCATTCGCCGGTATAGCGGAGCGCCAGATACCAGGTGTGAGCCAGCAGCCCGGCCGCCGCGGCAATCCAGGCGATCCACCGCAGCGCGACCGTGCGGCCCCACAGACGCAACGCGTCCGCGGTCAGGGCGACCGCGTAGCTGGCGAGGAAGCAGAAGACGGTGACGTGAGACACGGCCGCATTCTAGGCGCCCCGCCCTCGCGCGCCGCCCCTGCGGAGCGGCGCCGGCGGGGCAATCTAGCGGACCTCGGCGGTCAAACCGTGTTCTTCGATTTTCTTGTGCAGGGTATTGCGATTGATGCCCAACCGGGCCGCGGCCTTCGTCTGCACGCCCTGGCAGGCGCGGAGGACCTGCAACATCACTTCCCGCTCCAGCCGACCGAGGATCTCCGGGTGCACGTCGGTGCTGCCGGGCAGTTCGGACAGCTCCCGCCGCACCAGTTTGCGGCGAAGGTCGTCGGTGTCCTCTTCGCCGCTGCGGACCAGCTTGAGCGGCGGCCGCACGCCGCGGACGTGGTCCGGCAGCAGTTCGCTGGTGAGGGCGCCGCCTTCGGACAGGGCCAACGCCCGTTCGATATAGTTCTGCAACTCCCGGACGTTACCCGGGAAGGCGTACTTACTCAGCAGCCGCAGGACTTCCGGCGCGAGTTTCGGCGGCGTCTTGTTGTCCCGGGCGGCGTAGACGGCGGTGAAGTGCTCCGCGAGGCCGGGGATATCCTCGCTGCGGTCCCGCAGCGGGGGCAGGTCGATGCTCAGCACGTTCAGGCGGAAGTAGAGGTCTTCCCGGAAGCGATCCTCGGCGACCTCCTCCAACAGTTCCCGGTTTGTGGCGGCGATGACCCGGGTGTTCACGCGGATGGTGCGGGTGTCGCCGACGCGTTCGAACTCCTGTTCCTGCAAGACCCGGAGCAGTTTGACCTGCAGGTGCTTGGAGATCGAGTTGATCTCGTCGAGGAAGATCGTGCCGCCGTGGGCCGCCTCGAAGCGGCCGGTGCGGTTCTCGATGGCGCTGGTGAAGGCCCCGCGGGCGTGACCGAACAGTTCGCTCTCCAGCAGGCTCTCCGCGAGGGCGCCGCAGTTCACCCGGACGTACGGCCCGTCCGCCCGATGGCTGTTGTCATGGATCGCCCGGGCGACCAACTCCTTGCCGGTGCCGGTTTCGCCGGTCAGCAGCACGGTGGAGTTGGAGCGGGCGAACCGCCGGGAGAGGGCGTAGACCTCTCGCATGGCGTCGGAGTCCCCCACCATGCCGCGCACGGGGGCATGGAGGTCCGCACCGGGATCGATTGGGTCCGGAAGGCGGTCCGTGGCCGGAGGAAAATACGGGGACAACGCGAGCGGCTGCTGTCGGGACGGGCGGGGTCGCTGAAGAATATCGCCCCGCCGCCCGTGCCCCAATCACGCCCGCTCGCCCTGATCGAAATCCGAGCAAACCCCGGCGGAAATTCGCTCCATTCCGCCTGACTGACGCTGCAACCTGCTTACTGAGGCGGCACGGCTGCCTGAACAGGAAGCGTCACATCCGGCGGCAGCGGCGGTTCCGCGTCGGGCAGCGCTGCGGAAAGCGTCAGCAGTGCGTCCCGAACCTGCGGATCCTGCGCGGCGGCCGCCTGACGGCGCAGGGCGTCCACGACGTCGTCGCTCAGCAGCGAGCCGTAGCGTCGTACCGACTGCGTGAGGGCGTCCGCCGCGGCCAGTTCGGCGTCGGGACCGGGACGGACGACGGTGAGCGTTTCCGCCAGGGAACCCTGGGCCGCCGCGTCCGGAATCGCGGCGAGGGCGACGGAGACGTTCGCCGAAACCGTCGGGTCGGAGACCGCGGCGGACAGTTCCTGAACCGCTCCGCCCAGCGGGAAGGTCCGCCCGTCGCCCGCGGCCAGCCGCGACAGGGCGTAGGCGGCGGCCCGCTTCTGCTCCGCCTTCAGATCGTCCGGCAGCGGCTCCGCGACCTGACGCAGCGGGGCGATCCGCCGCTCCAGCGTTTCGGCGGCGACGGGGAACTCCGTGTAGACGGCCTCGCCCGCCCGATTCGCGATGGCCGACAGCGGCGGCTCGAGCCGCTCGGAGCCGTACAGCACCAGCGGCACGGCCCGGGTGCGGGCGTCCGCCCGCAGGTTGGCCACGAGGGAGGAGACGGGAAAGTCCGGCACGTTCGCCTGAATCGCCACGAGGTCCGCCCCCGACCCCGAGGCGGCCCGCTGGAAGCCGTCGCGGGCGGAGGTCGACAAATCGACCCGATAGCCGAAGCCCTGCAGCAGGCCGGCCATGCGGGAGCCGCGCTCCGGATTGGGATCGATCACCACCGCCTGCCCGCCGGGGGCGTCGGTGAGGGCGCCGGCGAACACGGCGACCACCTCGGCGCCCTCGGTGAACGAGGGACCCGGGTTGGCGCGGGCGGCCAGCAGGGCGGCGAGGAACCGCACCTCCGCCGCCGGGCTCCGCAGCGCCTGCACGACCGGCGAACCGCCCCCGCCGACCGGCCGCAGAAGGTCCGGCGTCGGCACGTCGAGCAACACCTGCAACGCGGCGGCGGCGGCGTCCGAGGCCCCGAGGTCCAACGCGGTCTGCAACGCCTTCAGCAGGCGCGTCGAACCTGCCGACAGCGCCGCCCGGTGCACCGTGCCTTCGCCCCGCGGCAGGAACTGCCCGCGACCGGCCAGCGACGCCTCGTAGGCGAGGGCCGCGGTGAGTTCCAGCACGTGCAGATTCTCCCGGTGGGGAGCGATCCGGGCGGCGCCGGCGGCGGCGGTCGCGGCGCGATACCGACCCGCGACGGCCGGGGCGAGCGGCGCCGGGATCAGGCGGTTCTCAGCCGCGTCGTAGCGATACAGCGGAACGTCGGCGGCGCCGGAATCGATCGCCGGCGGGTCGGACAGCAGCGTCTCCGCCCGCTGCTTCAGGCGATCGGCAGCGGCGTCGGCCAGTCCGCGGAGCGAATCGCCGTCCGTCAGCCGGAGCAGGCCGGCCTGGGCCGCGAGCTGCACGGAGGGCGTTTCGTCGGGGGCGAACGCCGGGGTCAGCAGGGCGTCCAGCGCCTCCTGCGACCCGGTCGTCCCCAGGGCGGCGGCGACGGCGGCGCGGGCGGCGGCGGGCGCCTGCGGCGACCGCAGCACGGCGGTCAGCGGCGGGACGGAGAGGCCCCGCAGCCGGCCCAGCAGGCGGGTGATCGCCTCCGTGAGGTCCGCATCGCCGGTCACGGCGTCCACCGAGGCGACCAGCCGTTCGGTCAGCCGCGGCGTGGCGGCGGCGCCCAACCCGGTCAGGGCCTCGGTGGCGGCCTCGCGCTCCCGCTGATTCGCGATGAGGGCGTCGATCAGCCCGTCCAACCGGGCCGGGTCGGCGCCGCGGGCGAGCACGGCTTCGCGCACCCGATCCTGGAGGGTCTGCCCCTCCGGACGCAGTTGCGGGTCGGCGGCCAGTTCGAAGAAAATCGCCGGGCCGAGGGCGTCGCGGGCTTCCAGCAGGGCGTCGTCGGACGGCTGCGAATCGAGCAGCGTCCGCAGGTAGCGCCGGGCCAGCCCGGGGCGGGCGACGCGACGCAGACGGGCGGCGGCGCTGACGAACTCCTCCACCGTGCCCGGTTCGGCGGCCAGCGGGTTGGGGGCGTCGATCTCCGCCGCTCCCGTGGCGGCCGCGGCGGGCTGCCCTGCGGCGGAAGGATCAGCGACCGGCTCGTCCTGGGCGGGGGCGGAGAGCGGGCAGAGCAACGCCCCGGCCAGCGGCGCCGCCGTCAGGAAGCGTCGCGCCGTGGAACGCCGGCCGAACAGCGTACGGGCAGCGGGGCGTTCGGCGGGGCGGCGGGGCATGGGCGGAGCCGAACGGGGGCGACGGAACGGGCGAGCGACGCGGGACCGGCGAGCGATCCCCGCGGGGGCACTCTATGCGGGGTGCGCACCGGCCCGCACCGTTCGACATCGACCGCGACCCGCTCCGAAGTGGAGCCGAGCCGCCGAATGCGCGGTGACGCCGGTCGTCGCGGCCGTATCGACCCGCAAACCCCGGTCGGGCGCCGCTTCGCCGCTCCCCGGCCCCCGGGCGGCTGTCGGACGGGCCTCGCGGTCCTAAACTCCCGCCCCCCGTCCCCCCCGCCCGTGCCGATGTCCGCCGTCCTCGATCCCCCCGCCTCGTCCTCCGCCCCCTCCTCCGCGGAGGGAACCGGCGCCCCGGTCAAGCCGCTGCCGATCGACGCGGCGAAGCTGTGCGAACTGGCGGACGAACTGCCCACGCCGTTCCACATCTACGACGAGGCCGGTATCCGCGCGAACGCCCGCCGGCTGAACGCCGCCTTCGCCTGGAACCCGGGCTTCCGCGAATACTTCGCGGTCAAAGCGACGCCCACGCCGGGCATCCTGGAACTATTCCGCGACGAGAACTGCGGGATGGACTGCTCCAGCGCCGCGGAACTGATGCTCTGCGATCGCATCGGCGTGACGGGCGAACGGATCATGTTCACCTCCAACAACACCCCCGCCGTGGAGTTTCGTCGGGCGAAGGAGCTGGGGGCGATCCTCAACCTGGACGATCTGACCCACCTGCCCTACGTCGCCGAAGAGGCGGGCGGGCTGCCGGAGACGCTTTGTTTCCGGTTCAACCCCGGCCCCCTGCGGGGCGGAAATGCGATTATCGGCAAGCCGGAGGACGCCAAGTACGGCTTCACCCGCGAGCAACTGTTCGACGGCTACCGACAGGCGCAGGCCGGCGGGGTGAAGCGGTTCGGGCTGCACGCGATGGTCGCCAGCAACGAACTCGACCCGCAGTTCTTCGTCGACACCGCCCGCATGCTGTTCGCCCTCGCCGTCGAGGTGCACGAGGCGACGGGCGTGCGGATTGAGTTCGTGAACCTCGGCGGCGGCATCGGCATCCCCTACCGGCCCGGGCAGGAGGCGGTGAGCTACGAACAGGTCTCCGAGGGGACGAAGGCCGCCTACGACGAGATCGTCCTCCCCGCCGGGCTCGATCCGCTGGCGGTGTATATGGAGAACGGCCGCTGCATGACCGGCCCGTACGGCGTGCTGGTCACCAAGGCGGTGCACCGCAAGGAGATCTACAAGCGGTACGTCGGCGTGGACGCCTGCATGGCGAACCTGATGCGGCCCGGCATGTACGGCGCCTACCACCACGTCAGCGTGCTGGGCCGTGGCGGGGAGAAGGTCAACGCCCCCAGCGCCGGGCCGGTCGACGTGGTCGGCTCCCTGTGTGAGAACAACGACAAGTTCGCCATCGACCGCGAACTGCCCGCCGTCGAGCGCGGGGACGTGCTGGCGATCCACGACGCCGGCGCCCACGGGCACAGCATGGGCTTCCAGTACAACGGTAAGCTCCGCAGCGCGGAGTACCTGTTGAAGGAAGACGGCTCCGTCGAGCAGATTCGCCGGGCGGAGACCTACGACGACCTGTTCGCCACGCTCAACGTCTGAGAATCCGCGAGCTGGGACTTCCGTCGCGTCACCGACCGCTGTCGGTCCGGTCCCGCCGCGTATAGTCCGACAGACCACTGCCCCCTTTGATCTCGCCCCTTCCGATGGCCGACCCCCAAGACGCTCGCCAAACCCCGAAGGACAACCGCGAGGTCCCCGACCTCGACCCGTCCGGCCCGACGAGCCGGGCGACCGACCGGCCCAAGGGAGCGCCGGAACCGGCCGACGGCCCGCCGGCCGACCACGACGCCCGGGCGAGCGCCCCGGTGTCCACGGACACGCCCGTAATCACGGATCACGGCGTGGTCCCGGACACCACGGCGAACCCGGCGGCCGCACGGAAGTAGTGCCGACGGGACCGAGGGTGCAACTCGGTTCGCCGAGCAGATTCGCCGGGCGGAGGCCTACGACGACCTGTTCGCCACCCTGCCCCGCTGAACGCCGCCCGCGGGGCCGTTCCCCCGGGGCGAACGCATCCATGCCTGTTGCTCGCTGAGCGGGTTCGCCGTTAGGTTTGGCGGCCCCGCCCAACAACGACGAAGACCGCTCATGTCCGACCCCGAACCCCCTCCCGGCACGCCGGGCCCCACGGAGCAGGACGCCCGAGGCGTCAGCCCCGTGGTCTGGATCGGGCTGGCGGCCCTGCTGATCGCCGGCGGCGTCTACGCTTACTCGGTCTTCGTTCCCCCGGAGATGCCGAAGGACGGCATGGTGGAACAGACGCCGGGCGAGAGCGCCCCCGTCGACGACCCGGACGCCGACGCCGAGCCGGTGCCCTCCACGGACCCGGAGATCACGGAGCCGGAGATCACCGAGCCGGAGATCACGGACCCGGAGATCACGGAGCCGGCGACGAGCGACGACTGAACCCCGCCGGGGCGTTCGGCGCGTGCGGGCCCGGGCGATAAGCTGCCGCGGACGTTCCCCCTTCCCCGCACGAACCGCGAATGCCCTCGCCCCTCGCCCGTCCGCCCGTTCCCACCACCGACGTGAAGCGGGCGGCGATGCTGTTCTCCGGCGGCCCCGCCCCGGCCGCCAACGCGGTCATCAGCACCGCCGCCGACGCCTTCCTCCGCAGCGGTCTGGACGCCATCGGCATCCGCCACGGCTACTCGGAGCTGATGAAGTACGACGGCACGGAGCTGAAGGAGGGCGAAGCCTACCTGCGGTTCGACACCAAGGAGCTGGAACGCTCCCGCACCTCCGGCGGCATCACGATCGGCACCGCCCGGGCCAACCCGGGCAAGTTCGTGAAGTGCCCGGCCGACCTGAAGGACCCGGAAAAGACCGCCCCCCTCAAGACGGTCTACGACGCCCTGCGGTCGTTGGAGGTCGACGCCCTGATCAGCATCGGCGGAGACGACACGCTCAAGACGGCGAATAAGTTCGCCCTGTTCCAGGAGACCCTCCCGGAGGGCTCGCCGAAGATCAAGGTGGTGCACGTCCCGAAGACGATCGACAACGACTACAACGGGATCGACTTCACCTTCGGCTTCTTCACCGCCGTCGAGGTGCTGGCCCAGGAGGTCCGCAACCTGCTGGAAGACGCCCGCGCCCAGCGGAGCTACTTCCTCTGCGAGTGCATGGGCCGCAGCGCCGGCTGGCTGGCCTACGGCACGGCGATCAGCGGGGGCGCCTCGCTGGTGATCTCCGTGGAGGACATCGTCGGCAAGTACGCCCAAACGGAGACCGTCGACGGCAAGGAACGCCAGATGATGAACCTCGAGGCCGTCGTCGACCGGATGGTCGACACGATCCTCACCCGCGAACGTGAGGACGGCCGGCAGTACGGCATCATCTGCGTCGCCGAGGGCCTCGCCGAACTGCTGCCCGCCAGCGCCCTGGAGGGCGTCGAGCGGGACGACCACGGCCACATCGCCGTCGCCGACGTTCAGCTCGGTCGGCTGCTCGCCGAGCGGGTCGAAGCGGCCTACGCCAAAAAGACCGGCGGCGAGCGGAAGGTCAAACCGCTCCAGCTTGGTTATGAGAGCCGCTGCGCCCGGCCGACGGCGTTTGACGTGATCCTCGGCAGCCAGCTCGGCGTCGGCGCCTACCGGGCGCTGGTCGAGGAGCAAAAGACCGGCGTGATGATCTCCGTCGAACGCCAGTTCGACCTGCACTACGTGCCGTTCGAAGAGCTGGTCGACCCGGGCAACCTCGTCACCAAGGTCCGCTATATCGAGACCGGCAGCGACTTCCACACCCTCGCCCGGTTCCTGGAGACCCACATCCTCGCGGATCAGTCTCCCGAAGACCCGATGACGAACCGCTGAACCCGGTTCCCTTCGACGAACACAGTAACGCCGAGGCCCCGCGGGGCCTCGGCGTTATTGCTTTGAGGGATTCAGTCGTTCGCGAGCAGTTCTGCGATCTGGACCGCGTTGGTCGCGGCGCCTTTGCGGAGGTTGTCGGAGACGCACCAGAAGGTGACGCCGTTCTCGCAGGAGAGGTCCTTGCGGAGGCGGCCGACGAAGGTGCGGTCGTCGCCGGCGCAGTCGCGGGGCGTCGGGTATTTGCCGGCGAGCGGGTCGTCGATCACGGCGATCCCCGGGAATGCGGCCAGCGCCTCGCGGGCCTCGGCGACGGAGAGCGGGCGGTCGAACTCGCAGGCGATCGTTTCGCTGTGGCAGTCCGCGACCGGCACCCGCACGCAGGTCGGGTTCACCCGCAAACCCGGCAACCCGAGGATTTTGCGGGTCTCGCGGACCATCTTCATCTCCTCGGAGGTGTAGCCGTCCCCCTCCCCGCCCTGCTCCTTGAAGGAGCCGATCTGCGGGATCAGGTTGAAGCCGATCGGCCGTTGGAAGGTGGTGGCGACGAACGAACCGTTCTCCAGCGCCGCCTTCGTCGACTCGAGCAGTTCCGCCGTGCCGGAGAGGCCGGCGCCACTGACGGCCTGATAGGTGGAGACCGTCACGCGGGTCAGACCGGCCGCATCGTGCAGGGGCTTGAGGCACTGCACCATCTGCGTGGTCGAGCAGTTCGGCGAGGCGATCAGACGCCCCTCCGCCGCGGCGGTGCGGGCGGCGTCCGGGTTGATCTCCGGCACGACCAGCGCGACCTCGTCGTTCATCCGCCAATAGCCGGACTCGTCGATCACCACCGCCCCGGCCTTCAGGGCGTGCGGCAATAGATCGCGGGCGGCCTCGTCCGGGGTGCTGGCGATGACCAGGTCACAGCCCTCGAACGCCTCCGGACTGACCTCCTCGACGGTGATCTCCTGTCCGCGGAAGGTAATCGTGGAGCCGGCGCTGCGTTTGGTGGCGAGAAAGCGGAACCGATCGGCGGGGAACTCCCGCGCTTCGAGCCGTTCGCGGATGATCCGTCCGACGGCCCCGGTGGCCCCCACGACGGCGACGGTTCCAAACTTCATCGAAGACTCTCGGTGCGGCGGAAAGTGGCGAGCGGCGGGGCGTCCGCCCCCCGTGCGGGGAGGGCGGGGAGAGCGGGTTCGCCGGGGATGGTGGCGCGGGTCGCCCCGGCTGACAACGCCCCCGGCCCGAAGTTCGCCCCGCCCCCGCCTTCCCCGGGGGGATGTGCCGGCTAGACTCCCCGCCGGACTTCTTTCTCAAAACGACCGGCAGCGGCCCGGCGGACGGCAGGACAGATGAACGCGGGCGGCGAGACGGTACTGGTCGTGGGCGGCGGCGGGCGGGAGCACGCGCTCTGCTGGAAGCTGGCCCAGAGCCCGGAGGTCGGGACGGTGCTCTGCGCCCCCGGCAACGCCGGCACCGGCACGGAACCGGGGGTGGAAAACGTGCCCGTGCAGGACGACGACCTGCCGGGGCTCGTCGCCCTCGCCAGGGACCGGAAGGTCGATCTGGTCGTGATCGGCCCGGAGAGGCCGCTGGTGATGGGCCTGACCGACGAACTGGAGAAGGCCGGCATCGCCGTGTTCGGACCGTCCAAGGCCGCCGCGGAGCTGGAAGGCAGCAAGGCCTACAGTAAAGGCCTGATGAAGCGGGCCGGCGTGCCGACCGCCGCCTTCGAGACCTTCACCAACGCTCACGCCGCCGCGGACTGGATCAGCGGCCGCAGCGAGCAGGCCCTCGTCGTGAAGGCGGACGGGCTGGCGGCCGGCAAGGGCGTGATCGTCTGCGACACCCGCGACGAAGCGATGGATGCCGTCCGCCGCGTGCTGGCCGACCGGGAGTTCGGCGAGGCCGGCGCTCGGGCCGTCGTGGAGGAGAAGCTGGTCGGCGAGGAGGCCAGCGTGCTGGCGATCGTCGACGGCGCCACGATCGTCCCCCTGCCCGCCGCCCAGGATCACAAGGCCGCCCACGACGGCGACCGCGGCCCGAACACCGGCGGGATGGGGGCCTACAGCCCCGCCCGGCTGGTCCACGAACGCCGCATGCAGCAGGTCGTCGAGCAGGTCCTCATCCCGACCGTCCACCGGATGCAGCGTGACGGCCGCCCGTTCCGCGGCATCCTCTACGCCGGGCTGATGTTCACCCGGCGGGGGCCGATGGTGCTGGAGTTCAACGCCCGCTTCGGCGATCCCGAGGTGCAACCGCTGCTGATGCGGATGTCCTCGGACCTCTACCCGCTGCTCAAGGCCGCCGCCGCCGGCAAGCTGGAGGACGCCGCCCCCCCCACCTGGGACGACCGGGCCGCGGTCTGCGTGGTGATGGCCAGCGAGGGCTACCCGGGCGACTACGAAACCGGCAAGACGATCCGCGGACTGCCCGAAGCGGCCGACCTGCCGGACACCGAGGTGTTCCACGCCGGCACGAAGTTCGGCACGCCGGACGCCGACGGCCGGGAGCAGGTCGTCACCGCCGGCGGACGCGTGCTCGGCGTGACGGCGCTGGGCGAGGACGTCACCGACGCCAAGCGCCGGGCCTACGAAGCGGTCCGCCGCATCCGCTGGGAAGGCGCCTGGTGCCGCACCGACATCGCGGACAAGGGCCGCTGACGACAGGACTTAAGTCGGACGCGTGCGTCCGGCTTCGGTCCGGGAGTTGATTCAGCCGCCGAGGCCGCGGTTGAGGCGGCGGAGGGCGTCGGTTTCGATCTGGCGAACGCGTTCCCGGGTCAGGCCGAGGACCTCGCCGATCTCCTTGAGCGTCTTGGGTTCGTCGCCGTCGAGGCCGAACCGCAGCCGCAGGATCGTGGCTTCGCGCTCGTCCAGTTCGTCCATCAGGTCGAGGGCGCGGGCGATGCTGTCGGCCTCGGTGAGGTCGTCCTCCGGGGCGGGCGTCTTGTCGTCCGTCAGCATCTCGCCGAGGCTCCAGCCGCCGTCGTCCGAGGAGCTCTGCGGGCTGGTCTGGTAGAGGGCGAGGGCCTTTTTAACGATCTCCAGCTTCCGCTTGGGGATCTCCAGTTCCTTGGCGATCTCCTCCGGGGTCGCGGTGCGGCCGAGGGCGTCGGAGAGCTGGGCGGACATCTTCCGCCACTTGCCCAACAGTTCGACCATGTAGGCCGGCACCCGCACGGTCTTCGCCGTGTTGACCAGCGCCCGCTTCACGGACTGCTTGATCCAGTAGCTGGCATAGGTGCTGAACCGGGTGCCCATGTCCGGATCGAAGCCCTCGACGGCCCGCATCAGGCCGAGGTTGCCCTCCTCGATCAGGTCCGGCAGCGGCAATCCGCGGTTGGTGTAAGACCGGCTGATGTTCACGACCAGCCGCAGGTTCGCCCGCACCATGTGGTCCCGGGCGCCCATATCGCCGGTGGCGATGCGACGGGCGAGGGACTTCTCTTCGTCGGCGCTCAGCAACGGGGTCGCGTTGATCTCCCGCAGGTAGGTTTCCAACGGGCTCTGGACGTGCCCGACCCGACGGCCGGGGACGCGGGTGCGGGTCCCGGATTCGAGGGAGGAGCGGCGGGGGCGAGCGGCGAGGGCGGGCAAGGTGCGGACCGGGGGCGGGGAGGAACCTCCGCTCCGTCGGACCTACTGTGCCGCGTCATCCTTGACGACGGCCGGGGCGGCGTTCGCCCCGCTCCGTACACATCGACCCCCCGGGCCGGAATCCCTCACCCGACGGCCCGGATCGCCCCGTGATCCCCGCTCCCCCTGAGGGCGGCGCCGGTGATGACGGTCGCCGGGGAGGTCCGCGCACGAAAAACGGCCCCGGTTCGAAAACCGGGGCCGCACGGTGAAGTTCGATTCGTTCGCCCTCCGCTCAAAGCGAAGGGGGAACGGGCCTCGTTCCGCAGTTAGTCCTGACCGGGCATGGCGAACAGCGGACCCGCGTCCTCGGTGCCGCCCTTCAGGTTCTCGTTCTTCTGGGCCGTGGACAGCTCCTCGGCCTCGCGGACCTGCTGCTCGAACTCCTCCTCGGAGGCGTCCAGCTTCAGGGACAGGCCGATCTTGCGGTCGTTGGAATCGACCCGCAGCACGCGGACGTCCAGCTCCTCGCCGACGGTCGGGGTCTTGCCGGCCCGCTCCAGTTCGGAGACGTGCAGCAGGCCTTCCAGTTCCGGCTCCAGTTCGACGAAGGCGCCGAAGTTGGTGATCTTCGCCACGGTGCCGCTGTGGATCGACCCCGGGGAGAACTTCTCCGGGATGGTCGTGTTCCACGGATCGCCGTCGAGCTGCTTGAGCCCCAGTGCGATCCGGCGGCGATCCTCGTCGACGGAGAGGACTTCGCAGGTGACGCGATCGCCCTTCTGCAGCATCTCGTTGGCGTGGGTGAGCTTCCGCGTCCACGACATATCGGAGACGTGCAGCAGCCCGTCGATCCCCTCTTCCAGCTCCACGAAGGCCCCGTAGTTGGTGAGGTTCCGGACGGTGCCGGAGACCTTCGCCCCTTCCGGGTACTTCTTGAGGATGTCGTCCCAGGGGTTGGCCTGGGTCTGCTTCATCCCGAGGCTGATTTCCTGCTTCGTGTGGTTGATGCCGAGCACCACCACGTCCACTTCGTCGCCGATGTGGACCAGTTCGTTCGGGTGGTTGACCCGCTTGGTCCAAGACATCTCGGAGATGTGAACCAGCCCCTCGATCCCGTCTTCCAGCTTCACGAAGGCGCCGTAGGTCATCACGTTGACCACCTCGCCGGCGACCTTGGTGCCGACGGGGTACTTCTCGTCGATGTTGTCCCACGGGCTGGGGAACTTCTGCTTCAACCCGAGCGCGATCTTCTCGTTCTCGCGGTCGATATTGAGGATCTTCACCTCGATCTTGTCGTTGATCGAGACCATGTCCGTCGGGTGGCCGATGCGGCCCCAGGACATGTCGGTGATGTGAAGCAGCCCGTCGATCCCGCCCAAATCCACGAACGCGCCGAAGTCGGCGATGTTCTTGACCTCGCCGGTGACGATGTCGCCCTCGGTGATGCGGGCGAGCAGCTCTTCCTTCATCTTCGCCCGGCGCTCTTCGATGAGCTTCCGGCGGGAGACGACGATGTTGCGGCGGTTCTCGTCGACCTTGAGGATCATGCACTCGATGTCGCGGCCGACCCAGGCGTCGATGCTGGGCGGACGGCGGATATCGACCTGCGAGGCCGGCAGGAACACGTGGACGCCGATGTCCACCAGCAGGCCGCCCTTGATCTTGCGGAGGATCGCCCCGCTGACCTGGTCGCCTTCGCCGTACTCGTTGGTGACGGCTTCCCACTCGCGGATGCGGTCCGCTTTGCGCTTGGAGAGCAGCAGGATGCCGAAGCTCTCGTCGAGGTCCTCCATCAGGACTTCGACCTGGTCGCCGGGCTTAGGGTAGCCCTCTTCCTCGGTCCACTCGTCGATCAGGCAGACGCCCTCGGACTTGTAACCGATATCGATGAGCACCTCGTCGCCGTTCAGGCGGAGCACGGTGCCGGTGACGATCTGTTCGGGATCGACGGCTTCTTTGACGTACAGCTCGTCGGGAATTTCCCAATCTTCGCCGAGGGCGTCGTCGAGCGCGTCGTCGTCGACGTCAAACTCGCGGAACAGGTTCCGATCGACCATAAGAGATGAATGCTTTCGTGTCCGGAGCGGCGCCGGACGGCGGTCGCGTCACCCGCCTCGGCCATCAGGCACGAACGGCACGGGGAGCAGACCGCGGGGGTTGGGGGTGAAACGGGATGGGGAACCGCGCACGCGGGGGCCGCGACGCGAGCAGAACAATAGTGAACGACAGCGCAGTCGGCTAGGCCGGATCAAGAGGATTCTGCGGGGAATCCCGCGGTCACGCCGAGGCCTCGCGGGGCCTCGGCGTTACGCGACCGACGCACAAAACTCCGGCAGCGGGTTCGGGTGCACCGTCGGCGGCTCCGCGGCCAGCGCCTCGGCCTCCTCCACCGCGGCCCGCACCTCGCCCGGCTCCGTCAGGAACCGCAGCGTGAGCCCCATCACCCGCATTTCGTCCGGCTGCAACACGATCACGCGGCCCTGGGTGCGTTCGAAGGTGCGGTGGTTCGGTAGGCAGGTCGCCGGCTCCATGCCGACGACGTACCCGTCCCGCTTGCCGCCGAGCTGCTTCCACAGCACGCACCACGGCAGCGTGTCCACGTCGAACCGCACCTCCAACGCGGCACTGTCGTCGTCCGCCGGCATCAGCATCCGCCCGCGGCCGTCGGCGTCGGGGCGGGGCTTGATGAAGTAGGCCTGCTCCGCGAACCCCGGCGTCGGCGGGCCGAGCGTCGCCCAGTTCTGCGGCCCCTCCCAGTCCTCCCCGCCCGCCGCGGCCCGGGCGTCGCGGGGGATCACCTCCTCGCAGGGCACGATCACCCGCGAGCCCAGCGGCGTCTGGTTGATGTGATAGAGCAGCATCATCTCCGCCGGCGTGTCCCCGGCGTTCGTGACGGTGTCCGTCAGGTGCAGCTCCGGCGAACCGACCTCCGCCTCGTACCGGGCGTGCAGCGTGAGGTTCGACCCGAATAGCGTGCGTTCGCTGACAGTTCCCGTCGCAGTCAACCGGTGGCCGGCTTGCCGAACCGCCCAGTCGTCTGCGATCGAGTTGGCAATGCGGCCGTGTAAGGTCAGCGGATTCTCGGCGGGGTTGCCGCCGGGGTCATTGCCCGGGGGGCCCATCCATGAGAGGCCGCAGCGGGTGAGCAGTTCCGTGAAGCCATCCAGCCAACCAAGGCCGCTACGGGCGGCGAGATTCACTACGGACGGATGGACCGGCATTGAGCCGGAAGGGGATTTCCAGCCGAAGCCGAACCTCGCGTGGGAGGCTTGAGCGTTCAGCAGCCCCATGCCGCGTGTGGGCAACAGAGTGGCGGCGAACCGCCCGTTCTCCACCGCAATTCCGTCCACGCCCGCGGCAGGGCCTTGACTGAGACGCTTGTGGCTAATTCGGCGCCCAGAATCGCCGATGACTTGCGGTTTAGCCGCCTTTTCCAGGCTCTTCGAGGCGATGCGGAGCGGATCGTCAGACATGATGCCAAACTAGGCGGGACGGTGGATGTGGTGGCTGCTAACCTTCGCCCAATGCCCGCCCCGACCGCCACCGAAGCGACGCCGCGGCGCCGCGCCACCGACGTCGGCGGCGCCGCGTTCAGCCCGGCGTGGTACGAGCGGCTCGAAGCATCCCTCGGCCCGACCGCCTGCCGGCAACTGGGGTTCTACGCGATCCCGGAGGGCTTCACGCTATCGGTCGTCATCCCCGTCTACAACGAGGAGGCGACCCTCCAAGCCCTCGTCCAGCGGGTGCGGGACGTGCCGGTGCGGAAGGAAATTTTGCTGGTCGACGACGGCTCCCGCGACGGTTCCAGGGCGCTCACGGAACAGCTCGCCGCGGCCCCGGCGGACGCGTTCAACACCGTGCGGGCCTTCGCCCAGCCGCACAACATGGGCAAGGGGGCGGCGGTCCGGCGGGGCTTCGCGGAGGCCACCGGCGACTGCGTCGTCGTGCAGGACGCGGACCTCGAATACGACCCGGCGGAGTACCCCAAGCTGCTCGAACCGATCGTCAACGGCCGGGCCGACGCCGTGTTCGGGTCGCGGTTCCTCGGCGACCGCCCGCACCGGGTGCTCTACTTCTGGCACAGTCTGGGGAACAAGTTCCTCACCCTGCTGAGCAACATGTTCACGGACCTGAACCTGACTGACATGGAGACCTGCTACAAGGTCTTCCGCCGGGAGCTGATTCAGGAGATCGTGCCGACGCTGAAGAGCAACCGCTTCGGCTTCGAGCCCGAGGTGACGGCGAAGATCGCCCGCCGCAAGGCCCGCGTCTACGAGGTGAGCGTCTCCTACAGCGGCCGGACCTACGCGGAGGGCAAGAAGATCGGCTGGAAGGACGGCGTCAGCGCCCTCTGGTGCATCGTCCGCTACGGGCTGGCGGATTAACCTCCGTTGGAACCGCGACCGTCAGGGAGCCGGCCCCGTACGGTCGCGACCACCCAGAGCCGGCTCCCTGACGGTCGCGGTTCCATGTCGTCACCCGATCCGCTCCTCGCCCTCGCCGAGAAACTCGCCGGCGCGCCGGCGGAGTTGAAGGAAACGCACATCTCCCGCGTGGCCCTCGCCGGGCCGCCGGGGTCCGGCGTCGTGTTGAAGCAGTGCAAGCCGGTCGACTTCGGCTTCGTGGACCTGCGCACCCGGGAGCAGCGCCGGGCGGCGTTGGAGAAGGAACACGCCGTCAACGACCGCTTCGCCCCCGGCGTCTACCGCGGCGGTCGAGAACTGCCCGACGGCGAGCCGGTCCTCGAAATGCTCCGTCTGGACGAGGC
Source organism: Alienimonas californiensis (assembly GCF_007743815.1). Taxonomy (GTDB): domain Bacteria; phylum Planctomycetota; class Planctomycetia; order Planctomycetales; family Planctomycetaceae; genus Alienimonas; species Alienimonas californiensis. The sequence goes on along the minus strand of NZ_CP036265.1, from coordinate 4,054,502 downwards.
GGACACCCTCGAAGCGAAGGTAAAACGCGGCGACGCGACGACGGCGGACCTCGACGCCGTTCTCGACCACCTGCTCCCCCTGTTCGAGCGAAGTGACCGCGGCCCGGAGGTCGCGAAGTGGGGCGACCCGGCGGTGATCCGGCAGAACCTGACGGAGAATCTGGACGTTCTCGAACAGGCGGCGGACCGGTTCAACGCAGTTCAATTCGCCAGATGGCTGCGATCCCGCCAGTTATCGCATCTTCTCGCTGTCGAAGCCGAACTCCGGGTGCGGGCCGCGGCGGGGTACGTCCGCGACGGACACGGCGACCTCCGGGCGGAGCACATTTACCTCACGCCGCAGGGCGTAAGAGTGTTGGACGGGATCGCGTTCTCCGACCGACTACGCTGTATCGACGTGGCCGACGAGATTGCGTTCCTGTTCACCGACCTGCTCCGGTGTGACGAGAACCGCCCGGGCGGCGGGTCGGAGTGGAGCCGGGAGATCGTCCGTCGGTACCGAGAGCGGACGGACGATCCGGTCAGCGATTCGGTCCTGGCGCTGTATGAGTCCTACCGACATGCGGTTCGCGGAAAGGTGGCGGCGCTGCGGGCTTTCGGGAAGGCGCCGAACGAGGCGAGCGACCTGCGGGAAGCGCTGGCCCGCATGGCGGACGCACGACAGGTGTACGCATCAGGGGAGCACGGCTGGCCAGAATGCGTGCTGCTGTTCGGCGGTTGCAGCGGTAGCGGAAAGTCGACTGTCGCCGCGATGGTGGCGGAACGTCTCGGAGCCACGCACCTGCGGTCCGACGTCATTCGGAAGCGCCTGCTCAAGCTTGCGCCGCAGCAGGCTGCCCCCCAGACTGCTTACTCGCCCGCAGTGAGCGAGAGGGTGTACCGCGAACTGGGCGAGCAGGTGCAGAACTGCGTCGATTGGCGTCAGCACGTCGTCGCCGACGCCACGTTTCTCCGGACCGAGACGAGGGCGAACGTCGTTGATGCGGTCGCCGCGATGGAGGTTCGGACGCCGTCCGTCCTGTTCGTCTGGTGCGAGTGCGACGACGCCGTCGCCGAGCGTCGCATCGCCGAACGGGCCGCGGCGGGCGGGGACGCCAGCGACGCGACGGTCGAGGTGCGGCGGAAACAGGTCGCGGAGACGGAGCCGCCGACGGAGGCGGAGTTCGCGGATCAGCCCTCTGCCGCCCTGCTCCGGCTGGACACCGACGCCCCCGTGGAAACGCTGGCCGAACGCGTGATCGACGCGCTGCGGGACCTTGTCCGCGTTGCCGGGTCCGGCGGGGTGCAATAGGGTTCCCCGTTCCCGCCGTTCCGACACTCCGGCTCGGCAACCGTGGCCCCGCGACGGGCCGCCCCGCGTACGCCCGGTTGATGCCCGACCCGTCCCCCAAACTGCCGACCCCGGACCCGTCCGATTCGCCACGCCACTCCGGGCCTGTCCGGGGCCGCGGCAAGAAGGGCGGCGGTCGCCGCGAGTCCGGCGGCGGACGGCCGCGGTCCTCGGCGTCGCTGTTCTTCGCCGTGGTCATCGCGATCGGCGTCGGGCTGTTCCTGTTCGAACGCAGTAACGCCACGGGCAAGTCCGTCTCCTACAGCCGGTTCCTCCAGGAGGTGCGGGAGAACAACGTCGCCAAGGTGACGTTGAAGGGCGAACGCATCTCCGGGGAGTGGGAACGCCGGCCCGAACCGAAGGCCGAGTTCGAGAACACGTTCACCACTGTGATCCCGCTGCCGGCACTGGGCGACAGCGTCCTCACCGCCCTGCTGGAAGAGCACGGCGTGGAGATCAACGGCGAACCGACGCAGATCGAGACCAGCACCTATATCCTGCTGTATCTCGGCATGGGGGGCGCCGCGCTGCTCGTGATGATCCTCATCCTGCGACGCTCCGCGGACCCGATGGGCGGCGGGGGGATGATCGGCTCCTTCATCAAGAGCGGCGCCAAGGAGTTCCGCGAGGACGACAAGCGCGTCACCTTCGACGACGTCGCCGGCATGGAGCAGGCCAAGGGCGAACTGATGGAGGTCGTCGAATTCCTCAAGGCGCCGGAGAAGTTCACCCGGCTGGGGGCGGAGATCCCCAAGGGCGTGCTGCTGATGGGCTCCCCCGGCACCGGTAAAACGCTGCTGGCGAAGGCCACCGCCGGCGAGGCCAAGGTGCCGTTCTACAGCATCAACGGGTCCGAGTTCATTCAGATGTTCGTCGGCGTCGGCGCCAGCCGCGTCCGCGACCTGTTCAAGACGGCCCGCGAAACGAGCCCCTGCATCATCTTCGTCGACGAGATCGACGCCGTCGGCCGCGAACGCGGCAGCGGTCTGGGCGGCGGCCACGACGAGCGGGAGCAGACGCTCAACCAGATCCTCGGCGAAATGGACGGGTTCAGTCCGTCCGAGGCGGTCATCGTGATCGCCGCCACCAACCGGCCGGACGTGCTGGATCCGGCCCTGCTCCGCCCGGGGCGGTTCGACCGGCACATCCAGGTGGACAAGCCCAACAAGGCCGGCCGGGTGGGCATCTTGAAGGTGCACACCCGCAAGGTGCCGCTGGCCGCCGAGGTGGACCTCGAAGACGTCGCCGCCGGCAGCATCGGCTTCAGCGGGGCGGAGTTGAAGAACTTGGTCAACGAAGCCGCCCTGCACGCCACCCGGGCGGAGCGGAAAGCGGTGACGATGAATGACTTCGAGGAAGCCCGCGATCGCGTCCTGATGGGCGCCACCCGCGAAGAGGTAATGTCCGGCCACGAACGCCGCATGACCGCCTACCACGAAGCCGGCCACGCCCTGATCGCCTGGGTGCTGCCGACGCTCGACCCGGTGCACAAGGTCACGATCATCCCCCGCGGCCGGGCGCTGGGCGTCACCCAGTTGCTGCCGGACGAGGAGCGGCACCACTTCGGCGAGCGCCGCATGCGGGACCACCTCGCCATGGCGATGGGCGGCCGGGCCGCGGAGAAACTGGTGTTCGACGAGTTCAGTGCCGGCGCGGAGGACGACCTCAACCGCAGCACGCAGCTGGCCCGCAAGATGGTCGCCCACTGGGGCATGAGCGAGAAGGTCGGCCCGGTGGCGTTTCGTCAGGGCGAAACGCACCCGTTCCTCGGCAAGGAGATGCAGACCGGTCGCCACTTCAGCGACGAGACGGCCCGGCAGATCGACGACGAAATCCGGGCCGTGCTGATGGGCGCGTCCGACCGGGCGACGCAGATCCTCTCCGAACGCCGCGAGGACCTGGACCGGATCAGCCAACTGCTGCTCGAGCGGGAATCGATCAGCCGGGAGGATATGGGCGATCTGCTGGGCGAACGCGAGGTGCATCCGGACGACGCCGCCGAGGCCGCCCGCCAGGAAGCGGAGGACCGCCACCGCATGAACGGCCAGCCCGGCGTCGACGCCGTGGACGCTGGGTTGGACGGCCCGAACGACGACGCCGACGGCGCCGCGGAGCCCTCGAAGCCGGAGCCGGCGAGCGTCGCGGATTGACGCAGTTGGGGGCGGCACCTACCCTTGACGCGCCCCGCGGGGGGCGTTCGACGACGCCGCGGACCGCACTTTCAACCCTGCGTCAACCGCACGTCGTCCCCATTGCAGCCGGTGGAGTAGCCCGGCGCCCGTTTTCCCCCCGCCCCCACTTCGGCCGCCACGGCCCCTAGATCGCCGTACCGGCCGCATCTCACTTCGGACTACATGCCCACCACCACCCGGGCCAAACGGCCCGCGGCCCGCCGCACCGCTCAAACCTCCCCCGCCGCCGACAAACGCCGCTCCGCGGACGATTCGCCGCCCCCCAGGGCGTCTTCGTCGAAGACGCCGGCGAACGCGAAGCGGACCCGCAGCCGGTCCAAGGACGAAAAGGAAGCCGCCGAGAGCGGCCCGACCTTCGCTGACCTCGGCCTGTCGAAAAAGACGCTCGCCACGCTGGACGAAATCGGGTTCGAGCGGCCCAGCAAGATTCAGGCGACCTTCCTGCCGATCGCCCTCTCCGGCCGCGACTGCAGCGGTCAGGCCCGCACCGGCACCGGCAAGACGGCGGCGTTCACGCTGCCGATGCTCGAAAAGCTGGACCTCGACCGCACCGTCATTCAAGGCCTGATTCTCGCGCCGACCCGCGAGTTGGCGGAGCAGGTCAGCCAGGAAATGCGGAAGCTCTCCGGCGGTCGCGTGAAGACCGTCGTGATCGTCGGCGGCCGCCCGATGGGGCCGCAGGTGGACGCTATCAAACGCGGCGCTCAGGTCGTCGTCGGTACCCCCGGCCGGGTGATGGACCTGATGGGCCGCGGTCAGCTGGGTCTGGAGAACGTTGCCTTCGCCGTCCTGGACGAAGCCGACCGGATGCTCGACGACGGGTTCCGCCCGGACATCGAGAAAATCCTCCGCAAGTGCCCGAAGGATCGGCAAACGCTGCTGCTCTCCGCCACGATGCCCCCCGAGGTGGAGGAGTTGGCGGCCAAGTTCATGAAGAACCCCGAGCGGGTCGACATGTCCGAGGACGCCCTTGTGGCGACGGAGATGATCGAGCAGTTTGTGCTCACGGTGGACCCGGACCGCAAGTTCGGCGCCCTGCTGCACGTTTTGAAGCAGGAAAAGCCGAAGCAGTGCCTCGTGTTCACCCGCACCAAACGGGGCGCCGAGAAGCTGTACGAGCGGTTCAGCCGCAAGCTGCCCAGTTGCGCGATGATGCACGGCGACCTGCAGCAGCGTAAGCGGGAGAAGACGCTCCAGGCCTTCCGCGAGGGCAAGATCCGGATGCTCGTCGCCACCGACGTGGTCGGCCGCGGGATCGACATCTCCGGGATCAGCCACATCGTCAACTTCGACGTCCCGGAATTCCAGGACGACTACGTCCACCGCATCGGCCGCACCGGCCGGATGAGCAGCGACACCAACGGCCGGGCGATCACCTTCGTCTGCCGCGATCAGGGCGATCAGCTGACGAAGATCGAGATCCGCGTCTCCCAGGTGCTGCCGACCTACCCGCTAAAGGACTTCGAGGCCGCCCGCCCGGTGATCCGCAAGACGGTGCAGGACCACGACGCGACGATCATCCCCGTCAAGAAGGTGACGAGTCCGCTGTTCGGCGGGAGTTGAGCGAAAGGTCCGTTCGCCGTCCTCTTCAAGAGGACGGCGAACCGGCGCGTTCGGTTGCGGATCGAGACCATCTCGCTACCATCGTTCGCTTCCCGTAACACGCTTGCAGACGCCCCGCCCCCGGCCCGTATGTCGATCACGAGAGACCGTAAAGACGAAGTCATCACCGACTTTCGCCGCACCGACGCCGACACTGGGTCCAGCGAAGTGCAGATCGCGGTCCTGACGGAGCGCATCAACAACCTCACGGAGCACCTCCGTGAGCACAAGCAGGACCACACCAGCCGCCGCGGGCTGCTGGCGCTGGTGTCGACCCGCCGCCGCCTGCTCCGCTACATGCAGCGGACCAAGCCGGCCACGTATCGGGAACTGCTGACCCGGCTGAACCTGCGGAAGTAGTTCCGGCAGGCGTCCCCGCGCCCGTCGCGGGGACGTTCGTCTGTTGGAAGTCGGGCCGACGGGAGCGTCGGCCGTTTCTCGCGGCGAGGGATCGCCGGATTCCCGATGCGCCGACGTCCGCGACGTCGGCCGCCGTCGTTCGTCAGGACGGATTCGTGGATCGCCGTTTGATCGTCACCTGATTGCGGACGCCGAACCCGGCCCACGGGTTCGCGCCGCCCCTTACCAAACCGCCTCGGCCGGGCCGAGGTCACGAAGAAGCACGCAGAAGAAATCTCCATGCCGTCGAAGCCGAAGTCGCTGGACCTGACCCCCGTTTCCGTCGAACGAGAGATCGGCGGTCGCAAGATGTCGCTGAGCACGGGCGATCTCGCCCGTCAGGCCAGCGGCGCCGTCCGCCTGCAGTTCGCGGATACCGTGCTGTTCATCGCCGCCCAGCGGGGCGCGCCGCGGCCGGGGATCGACTTCTTCCCGCTGCAGGTCGATTACCGCGAACGCCTCGCCGCCGCCGGCCGCTTCGCCGGCGGTTTCCTCAAGCGCGAGGGTCGGCCGACCAACAAGGAAATCCTCACCGCCCGCGTCACCGACCGGCCGATCCGTCCGCTCTTCCCGAAGGGCTACAAGGACGAGATCCAGGTGCAGGCCAACGTGCTGTCCAGCGACGGCGCGAACGACCCGGCCCCGCTGGTCTCCTTCGGCGCCTCCGCGGCGCTGATGATCGCCCCGGTGCCCTTCGACGGCCCGATCGCCAGCGTGCGGGTCGGCCGCGTCGACGGCGAGTTGGTCCTCTTCCCGACCCAGGCGGAGATGGCTCAGAGCGACCTCGACCTGATCGTCGGCGGGTCCAAGACCAGCGTCCTGATGATCGAGGGCTTCGCCGGCCAGATCCCCGAGGACGAAATGGTCGAGGCGATCATGTTCGCCCACAAGACCTGCGTCGAGCTGTGCGAGATGCAGGACGAACTGTGCAAGAAGCTCGGCGTGAAGAAAACCGCCTTCGCCAAGCCGATCGAGAACGTCTTCGCCAAGGCCCTGAAGAAGGACGGCTACGACCGTCTGAAGGAGGCCAAGACCAGCGGCGACAAGGCGGACCGGTCCGAGGCCGTCGAAGAGCTCCGCAACGAGCTGATGGCGGACCACTTCGAAGGCGACGCCGAGGAGGCCTCCAACGGCGGCAGCCGGGCGGAGTTCAAAGCGGCGTTCTATCAGCTTGAGCACGACGTCGTCCGCGATCTGCTGCTGGAAGGCAAGCGGATCGACGGCCGGGCCCCGGACGAGCTGCGGGCCCTGGACGTGAAGGTCGGCGTGCTGCCGAAGGTGCACGGCTCCGCCGTGTTCACCCGCGGCGAAACGCAGTCGATGTGCACCATCACCCTGGGCAACACCCGCGATCAGCAGCGGGTCGACGGCCTGTTCGGGGAGCACAGCGAGCGCTTCATGCTCCACTACTACTTCCCCAGCTACTCCGTCGGCGAGACCCGCCCGATCCGCGGCCCCGGCCGCCGGGAAATCGGCCACGGCGTGCTGGCCGAACGCAGCGTCTACCCGGTCCTGCCGCACCCGGAGAAGTTCCCGTACACGATCCGCTGCATCAGCGACATCCTCGAGAGCAACGGCTCGTCGTCGATGGCCAGCGTGTGCAGCGCCACCCTGGGCCTGATGGACGCCGGCGTGCCCATCACCCAGCCGGTCGCGGGCATCTCCATCGGCCTCGTGAAGGAGTCCGACAAGAAGTACACGCTCCTGACCGACATCATGGGCGACGAGGACCACTTCGGGGACATGGACTTCAAGGTCGCCGGCACCCAGAAGGGCATCACCGGCATTCAGCTCGACCTGAAGATCGACGGCATCTCCGAGGCGATCATCCGGGACGCCCTCGCCCAGGCGAAGGAAGCCCGCATCACGCTGCTCCGCACGATGCTCGGCGGCATCCGCCGCCCGCGGGCCGAACTGGCCCCGACGGCGCCGCGCCTGCTCTCCACGAAGATCGACCCCTCCAAGATCGGTCTGCTGATCGGCCCGGGCGGGAAGAACATCCGGGCGCTGCAGGAAGAGACCGGCGCCACGCTGGACGTGCAGGACGACGGCACGGTCGTCATCGCCAGCGACAACGCCGCCGGCGCCGAGGCCGCCTTGGCCCGCGTCGAGGCGATGGGCGAAGACGTGAAGGTCGGCCGCGTCTACAACGGCAAGGTGACCAGCATCAAGGACTTCGGCGCCTTCATCGAGATCGCCCCCGGCAAGGACGGCCTCTGCCACATCAGCGAGCTGGACGAAGGCTTCGTGAAGAACGTCTCGGACATCGTCAAGGTGGGCGAGACGGTCGAGGTCAAGGTCATCGCCGTGGACGACCAGGGCCGCGTGAAGCTGTCCCGCAAGGCCCTGCTCGTCGACGACGATGAGGACGGCGAGGACGAGGACGAGTGATCCCCGCGGCGTCCCTGTGATTTAGCGACCCGGACGCTCCCAGCGTCCGGGTCGCTCCCGTTTCCGGGTTCTTCATTCATGTCCGACGACACGCCCCACGACATCGCCGTCCTCGCCGGGGGGCTGGCGCACGAGATCCGGAACCCGCTCTCCACGATCGGGCTGAATCTCGAACTGCTGGCGGAAAGCCTGGGGGGGACGGAGCCGGACGAAGCCGACGATCGTCCCACCGCCCGGCGAAAGCGGATGCTGCGAACCGTGCAGCGGGAGTGCGGGCACCTTTCGGAGATCCTCGACGCCTTTCTCGCCTTCGCGCGGGCCGGCGAGCCGGATCTGAAGGAGGCGGACCTGAACCGGCTGGTGCGGGAATTCGCGGAGTTCTTTCGCCCCGCCGCCGCCGCCGCTGGGGTGCGGCTCACCCTCCTGCCGGCCGCGGACCTGCCGCCGGTGCGGCTGGACGTCCGGTTGATGCGGCAGGCGTTGCTCAACCTGGCGCTGAACGCCCAGCAGGCGCTCGTGGGCGAGGGCACGCCGCTGCCGCACATCGAGGTGGCGACCCGGCCGATCCTCGTCGGCCCCGCCGGCGGGGCGGTGGAACTGAGCGTCGCCGACAACGGCCCTGGCGTGCCGGCCGACGCCCTCGCCACGATGTGGGACCCGTTCTTCTCCACCAAACCCGGCGGCAGCGGGCTCGGCCTGCCGACCGTCCGAAAGATCGTCGAGGCCCACGGCGGCCGCGTGCATTGCGAAAGCGGCCCGTCCGGCACCACGTTCCGGATCGCGCTCCCCACGGCTCGCTGAGACTGCCGCTCGCGGTTTCACGGGCCGCGAAACCGCAAGCGACGTCCGAACCCGTTAGCGTGTGCGCCCCCTGACGCCCTAGTTCGACCATGCCTGATTCTCCCCCCGACGACGACCTCTCCGGCGTTCCGATCCGCGTGCTGATCGTGGACGACGACAAAGCCCACGCGGAGACCGTCGCCGACGTCCTGGACCCGGTCGGCTGCGAGTGCACCGTGGCGGCGGGCGGGAAGGCGGGCGTCGCCGCGGTGGCGGCCGAGGTGTACGACGTGGTCGTCACCGACTTGAAGATGGAGGGCGCCGACGGGCTGAAAGTGCTCGAACGCACCAAGGAGGAGCTGCCGGACGCGGAGGTGATCGTCGTCACCGGCTACGGCACGGTCGACAGCGCCGTCGACGCGATGCAGCGGGACGCCTTCACCTACCTCGCCAAGCCGCTGGACGTCGCCCGGCTGCGGGCCGCGGTCGCCCAGGCGGCCAAGCGGATTCGGCTGGCCCGCAAAAATGCGGAGCTGAGTCGCCGGTTGGACGAGCGCTTCGGCTTCGAGGGCGTCGTCGGCACCAGCGGCCCGATGCGGCAGGTGATCGAGGTGCTGAGGAACGTCGCCCCGACGGATTCCACGGTCCTCATCACCGGCGAGAGCGGTACCGGCAAGGAACTCGTCGCCCGGGCCTTGCACCAGAACAGCCCCCGCAAAAACAAGCCGTTCGTCTCCCTGAACGTCGCCGCGTTGCCGAAGGACATCCTCGAGAGCGAGCTGTTCGGCCACGAGGCCGGCGCCTTCACCGGGGCGAGCAGCAAACGGATCGGCAAGTTCGAGTACGCCAACGGCGGCACGCTGTTCTTGGACGAGGTCGGCGAGATGCCCGCCGACATCCAGGTCAAACTGCTCCGCGTGCTGGAGGACCGGAAGGTCACGCGACTGGGCTCCAACGCGGAGATCCCGATCAACGTCCGCCTGCTCGCCGCGACGAACGCCGACCTGCTGGGGATGGTGACGGACAAGGCGTTCCGCGAGGACCTGTACTACCGCCTGAACGTCATCAGCATCCGCCTGCCGCCGCTGCGGGACCGGCGGGGCGATATTCCGCTGCTGCTCGACTACTTCCTCCGCGATCTGACGGAGCGGTACGGCAAGGACGTGGTCGGCTTCACCCGCCGCGCCCGCACCGCTCTGATGAGCTACGAGTGGCCGGGTAACATTCGTCAGTTGCGGAACGTGGTGGAGCGAATGGTGGTGCTCGACACGGACGGCCTGCTGGACGCCGGCGATCTGCCGGAGGAGGTTGCCGGATTGGCCCCGGAAGAGGGCGACGACGCTGTCGCGGCCCGCGGCGCCGGCGGGGGGTCGGACCACCTGATCGGACGGCCGCTCGCGGAGGTCGAACGCTTCTACGCGGAGCGGGCGTTGGAGGTCACCGGCGGCAAGCGGGAGGACGCCGCCAAACTGCTCGGGATCGGCGAACGGACCCTTTATCGTAAGCTCAAGGAGTGGGGTCTGAACTGACCCCGGGGCCGGCGGAACCCCGGCCCCATGACGCCCCGTGGTCCGGTTTGCAACCGTCGACAGCGATCGAATTTCACTCGCCGCGGAGGTTGGACAGCCCCGCGCGCGCCCCCTAAGTTCGACCGGCCGCCACGGAACGGCGGCGCCCCCGCGGACCGACGAGTCGGCGGGGTTTCGGGGGGACGAACAGGCAAGCGAATGACGGCCGAAGCCGACTCTTCACGGCCCGCCGACCGATCTCACGGAGCGAACGACGCCGGCGGGGGCGGACGGCAGCGGCACCGGCGCCGCAACCGGCGCGGGAACGGCCCCCGGCGCCCGCGGCCCCTGCCCGTCGGCATCGATTTCGGCACGGACAGTAGTTCCCTCGCCGACTTCGGCCCGGACGGCGCCCCGCACGTCCAACCCAACGCCCGCGGCGAGCTGCGCACCGCCTCCGCGGTCAACGTCTCCCCCAACTGCCTCACGCTCGGCACTCCCTTCGGCGACGATCAGGACGCGGACGAGACGCAGTTCGAAGGGGACGAACCCGAATCCGGCAACGCCGAGGGCTGCCCGATTTCCATGGCCGGCTTCAAGCGGATGTACCAGGATTCCGGCGGCACCTTTCAGCGCGGCGGCGCCGCGATCACCGCGGGCGGCGGGCCGGTGACGCCGAAGCTCCTCGGGGCGGCCTTTTTGCGGGGCTTCACCCGGGAGACCGCCGGCAATCGGCCGGAGGACGCCCCCGTCGTGATGACGGTCCCCCACGCCTTCACCCGCACCCCCCGCGACGCCGTGCGGGCCGCCGGCCGGATCGCGGGGCTGAACGTGGCGGAGACGCTCTCGGAAACCAGCGCCGCCGCTCTCGCCTGGCTCTGGAAGGACACCGCCGCCGACGGGCAGGCCGTCGGCCGGACCCGGCACGCGCTGATTTACGACCTCGGCGCCGGCACCTTCGACGCCGCCATCGTCCGCACCCGCCGGAACGAGTTGCACGTGGTCGCCGCCGAGGGCGACCCGCATCTGGGCGGCCGCGACTGGACCGAAACCCTGGCGGAGGACGTCGCGGAGCGCTTCCGCGAAAAGCACGACCACAACCCCTTCACCCGCTGGCGCGCGCGGCAACGGCTGCTGGGCCAGTGCGAGCGGGCCAAGCTGCGGCTCTCGCAGCGGCCCGTCAGCGACGTGCCGGTCATCGCCGCCGGCCGGCAGGACGTGTTCGAAGTCACCCGCGATCGCTTCGAGGGGCTCACGCAGGACCTGCTCCGCCGCACCCGCGATCTGACGGAGTTCCTGCTGGAGAACGCGGGGCTGGAGCCGGAGGATCTGGACGTGATCCTGCCGGTCGGCGGGGCGGCGGCGATGCCGGCCGTTCGGCGGATGCTGGGCGAGTTGTTCGGCCCGCGGGCCACGCCGGACCACGCCGCCCGTAAGGCGTTTCCCGACCCCCGCACCGCGGTCGCGGAGGGCGCAGCGGTCTACGCCGCGATGCTGCGGGCCACCGCCGGGGCCAACGGCGACGGCCCCCCGCCGGACGTCCCGGCCCGCGTCCGGCGCCGCCTGCGGGCGATCACGCTGGAGGAGGTCAGCGCCCACTCCGTCGGCGTGGAGATCGAGGACGCGAACGTGCCGGGCCGCCGCTTGAACCACGTCGTCCTGCCCCGCGGCGTCCGGCTGCCGACCGCCGTGCAGATGACCTTCGGCACCACCGTCGCGGACGCCGAGGGTATCCGGCTGCGGCTGGTCGAGGGCGAACGCCCGGAGGCGGCGGACTGCGACCGCCTCGGCGAGTACCGCATCACCGGCCTTCCCCCCGGCCTGCCGGTTCGCAGCCCGGTGACGGTGCACATCTCCCTGGACGAACGGAACGCCCCGCACGTCACCGCCCACCGCGCCCTCGCCCCCGGGACGAACGGCGCACAGCGGGCGCACCACAACCTCGCCCCCCTCACCGTCGAACCGCTCCGGCTCGCCCCGGGCTCCAAAGAGGAGGCGGAGGCCCGGAACCGCCTCGCCCGCCTGATGCCCCACCCCCGCTGAGCCCCGGCTGGGCTCCCGCGGGACGCCGCGGCACATTGACAGCGACGAGGAGGCCGGGGATCGTGCACCCATCCCCGAACGTTGATGGTTTCCGCCCGTGAACCGCGTCCTCCTCCGCTATCTGCTCGCCGCGTCGGCGTGGTGCGGAGCGAATGCCACGGCGGCGGAACCGGACGGGTGGACGGAGGGGGAACGGCTGTTCGCCCTGGAGGTGCAGCCGATGTTCGCGGCGAAGTGCCTCGCCTGTCACGGGGCGGACGGCGACGATCTGAAGGGGGCCTTCGACCTGTCGACGCGGGCCGGGCTGCTAGCGGGCGGGGAGAGCGGCGACCCCGGCGTGACGCCCGGCGACCACGCGGCCGGCAGCCTCTACGCCCTGCTGAAGTGGGACGACGGCTACGGGATGCCGCCGAAGGAGGCGGATCGGCTGACCGAGGCGCAGCGGTGGGCGGTGCGGGATTGGATCGACGCCGGGGCCCCCTGGCCGGACGCGGCGACCGTGGCGGCGATCCGCACCGCCCACGCCGCCGGCGTGCGGGTGCCCACCAGCGGCGGGCTCTCTGACGACTGGACCGATCGCCGCTACGAGCCCGCAGACGTCTGGGCCTACCGCCCGATCGCCGCTCCCCCGCCCCCGCCGAACCCGCCCGGGTTCGCCCCGCCGGCCGATCCGGCGGACGCCTTCCTCAACGCGAAGCTGGCGGAGGCCGGGCTGACCCCCGCCCCGCGGGCGGACCGGCGGACGCTGCTCCGCCGGGCGACATTCGATCTGACCGGCCTGCCGCCGGCGCCGGCGGAAGTCGCCGCCTTCCTCGCCGACCCGCGGGACGACCGGACCGCCTTCGCCGCGGTCGTGGACCGCCTGTTGGCCAGCCCGCATTACGGCGAGCGGTTCGCGACGCACTGGCTGGACGTGGTCCGCTACGCAGACAGCGGCGGCCTCGCCAACGACTTCCAACGCCCGAACGCCTGGCGTTACCGCGACTACGTGGTGCGGGCCTTCAACGACGACAAGCCGTTCGACCGTTTCCTCACGGAGCAGCTCGCCGGGGACGAACTGGTCGACTCCGGGGCGCTCGCGGCGGGCTCGCCGGAGGGGATCGACGCCCTGATCGCCCCCGGATTCCTGCGGATGGGGCCGTGGGAGCACACCGGGATGAGCGTCGCGAAGGTCGCCCGCCAACAGTTCCTGGACGACGTCACGGACACGGTCGGCCAGACGTTTCTGGCCCAGCCGCTCCAGTGTGCCAAGTGCCACGACCACAAGTTCGACCCGATTCCGACCCGCGACTACTACGCGATTCAGGCCAGCTTCGCCACGACCCAGTTCGCCGAGCGAGCCGTCCCGCTCCACCCGCGGGAAGACCCGCGGGACCACGACGAACCCCGCTATCTGCGGGAACGGATCGCCGCGGCGCAGGCGGTCCAGCGACGCGTCGATCAGAAGAAGATCGAGCTGGAAAAGCGGTGGTACGCGGAACGCGGCCTGAAGTACGCCCCCCGCGGGCAGAAGCAGAAGCAGGGCGTGCCGGAGGCTGAGATCGCCCCGAAGACGGTCGATCTGGACCCGCTTGATTTCGGTCTGGAACGCGTTGCCCGGAAGGCGATCCAACGTCATCAGTGGGAACTGGACGCCTTCAAACCCTACGCATTCACCGTCTACAGCGGGGCGAGCCCGCCGATGAAACCGGTGACGGCGCCGCTTCGCCTGCCGGAGGACCGGGCACGGGGGGAGATCGAACGCTCCGCCATCCTGACCGGCGGCGACCCGTTCAGCCCGGGGGAGCCGGTCGAACCCGGCGTGCTGAGCGCCGCGCTGCTGTCCGTCGATCCGGCCGCCGCCGACCCGGTGCCGGAGGCGCCGACCGGGCGTCGGCTGGTCCTCGCCGGCTGGCTGACCGACCCGGCGAACCCGCTGCCCGCCCGGGTGTACGCCAACCGGCTGTGGCAGTGGGTCTTCGGTCGCGGGCTGGCGGCCAACGCGAACAACTTCGGCGGCGGCGGGGCGGAGCCGACGCACCCGGAACTGCTCGATTACCTCGCCGTGCGTCTGGTCGAGGGCGGGTGGCGAACGAAGCCGCTGGTGCGGGCGCTGCTGTTGTCGGACGCCTACGCCCGGCGTTCGCTGCACCCGGACCCGGCGGCCGTCGCGGCGGCTGATCCGAACGGGGAGTTGCTGGCCGTCGCCCGCCCCCGCCGGCTCACCGCGGAGGAGCTGCGGGACGCGATGCTGGCGTTCTCCGGCGAACTGAATCCCGCGGTCGGCGGCGTGCCGGTCCGGCCGGAGATCGAACCGGACGTCGCCCTGCAACCGCGGCAGGTGATGGGCACCTTCGCCCCCGCCTGGCAGCCGGACCCGGACCCGCGGCGGCGGCACCGCCGCACCCTCTACGCCCTGAAGCTGCGGGGACTCCGCGATCCGCTGCTGGAAACCTTCAACGCCCCCACGCCGGACGCCCCCTGCGAACGGCGGGAGACCAGCATCGTCGCCCCGCAGGCCCTCGCCCTGCTGAACGGCCGCAACACTCTCGGCCGCGCCCTCGCCGCGGCGGCGGCCGCGCTGGCCGACGAACCGGAGCGGGACGCCGACGCCGTCGACGCCCTGTTCCGGCGGGCGTTCAGCCGACCGCCGACGGACGCGGAGCGGACCGCCTGCCTGTCGCACTGGCACGCCATGACGGCCCGCCACGCCAGCCTGCACTTCGATCCCGTCCGCCCGCCGTCCGAGGTGCTGCGAGACGCCGTCGAGGAGAACACCGGCGAACGGTTTTCGTATGTGGAAACGCTCGAGCAGGCCGCGGACTTCATCCCGGACCTCGGCCCCGCCGAGGCCGACGCCCGCACCCGCGGTCTGGCGGAGGTGGCCCTCGTGCTGCTGAACGCGAACGAATTCCTCTACCTGGACTAAGCGGACGTGACGATCCCCCCGCCCGCCGCCGTGCCCCGCCGGGACGCCCTGTTTTCGCTGGGCGCCAGCGTGGGCGGGCTGGCCCTCTCGGCGCTGCTCGCCGAGGAGGCCCGCGGCGCCGACGGATCGAACGCCGCGCCCCTGCCGCACCGGGCGGCAAAAGCGAAACGCTGCATCTTCCTCACGATGGAGGGCGGGCCGAGCCATATCGACACGTTCGACCCGAAGCCGAAGCTCCGCGACCTGCACCTGAAGCAGTTCAAGCGGGAGGGCGAGAACTTCTCCGCGATGGAATCCGGCACGCGGTACTACGTCGAGAGCCCCTTCCGCTTCGCCCAGGCCGGCGCCAGCGGGGCGGACATGTCCACCGATTGGGCCCATCTGGCGAAGGTGGCGGACGACCTCTGCTTCTACCGGGGCTGTCAGGCGGAGAGCGTGAACCACCCGACCGCGATGGCCCACATCAACACCGGGAACCGCTTCGGCGGCGACCCGGCGGTGGGGGCCTGGGTGACCTACGGGCTGGGTTCGATGAACGCGGATCTGCCGGCGTTCGTCGTGCTGCCGGAGGTGAGCCATCCGCAGGGCGGCGCCGCGAACTGGGGCGCCGGCTTCCTGCCGGCCCGCTACCAAGGCACCCCGCTGCGGGCGGAGGGGTCGCCGATCCTGAACCTCGCCCCGCCCGCCGGGATCACGCGGGACCACCAGCGGCGGAACCTCGACCTACTCGCCGAGTTAAACCGTCGACACGCCGCCGACCGCGTCGCGGCGGGCGATCCGTTCGCCGAGACGCTGTCGGCCCGGGTGGCGAGCTACGAACTGGCCTTCCGCATGCAGGCCCGGGTGCCGGGGTTGATCGACGTGGAGGACGAGGATCAGGCCACGCGGGATCTTTACGGCGTCGGCGGGGCCGACACCGACGCCTTTGGCCGGAAGTGCCTGCTGGCTCGCCGGCTCGTGGAGCGGGGCGTGCGGTTCGTGCAGCTCTACCACGGCACCTGGGACTCCCACGACCAGATCGGCCGGGCCCACGGGAACCTCGTCCGGCAGGTGGACCAGCCGATCGCGGCCCTGCTGACGGACCTGAAGCGTCGCGGCCTGCTGGAGGAAACGCTGGTCGTCTGGACCGGCGAGTTCGGCCGCTCCCCGGACAACGCCCCCCGCGGCGGCATCGCCTACGGGCGGGACCACAACGCCAAGGCGATGACTGTCTGGCTGGCCGGCGGCGGGGTGAACGCCGGCGCGACCGTCGGGGCGACGGACGAACTGGGGGCGGAGGCGGTCGAGTGCGTCCACCCGATCCGCGATCTGCACGTCACCCTGCTCCACCTGCTCGGCCTGGACGACAACCGGCTGACCTACTTCAGTTCCGGCCGGTTCAAGCAGCTCTCGCAGTTCGGCGGCGAGGTGATCGGCGAACTGCTGGCGTGACGAAGGCGAGCGAGGGGGCGTCAGCCCCCCGTGCGATCGAGGGCGTCCGAGAACACGGAGGGCTGACGCCCACCGCTCGCCGTCGGGCTACACTCCCGGCGTGAATCCTCCCCCCACCCCTGCCGAGATCGCCGCGGAGCGCGAGCCGGACGAGCCGCCGGTCGATGCGGAGGAAGTCAGCCGCCTGCAACGCATCCGCCGACGCGCCGGGGTCGGGCATTGGCTGGGGGTGTGGGTCGGCCGTCAGATGCTGCGGTTGCCCTGGCTGACGCGGTTCAGCCTGACCCGCAAGCGGCAGCGGCCCCAACTCCAGAACGACGGGGCCACCTACGGCACGACCCTCGCCGCGGACGGCGTGCCGATCGGCTACTGCTACGTGCCCCCGGCCGCCGGAGCCCCGCGGCGGCCCGGCGTGGTGCACCTGCACGGCTGGATGGAGACGAAGGAGACCCACGCCGAGACGGCCCGCACCCTGTCCGGGCTGGGTCATCCGGTGTTGATGGGCGATCTGCGGCACCACGGCGACAGCGGCGGCCCGTTCGTGACCTTCGGGGTGAAGGAACGGCACGACGTGGACACGCTCATCGACCTTGCGACGGAGCGGGGCTGGTTCGAGCCGCCGGTGATCACCGTCGGCTTCAGCACGGGGGCGGTCGCCGTGCTGGCGCACCTCGCCGTGGACCGTGCGCGGTCCAGTTCCGACGGCCCCGGTCCCCGGGTCGCGGGGTGTGCGGCGCTGGCGCCGATGATCTCGCTGCGTCGCGGCGTGCGGTGGTTCCGGGGGATGGCGGCCCCGCAAATCGCCGAACGCTGGCTGATGCTCGGCGTGACGGAGGCGATCCGCCGGGCCGGCCTCAGCTTCGACGAGACGGAGCTGCGCGACGTGGTGAAAGCGGAGGACCGACCGATCCTGTTCGCCGCCGGGGAGCGGGGCGATCGCTTCACGCTGGGCGATCAGGTGGAAGAACTGCACCGACTCAAGACCCGCGGCTGGACGGCCCTGCACACGGTTCCCGGTGTCACCCACTTCGCCGTGGGAGTGGAGGCTTTCCCCGCGATCCTGCCGAAGTGGGAGGCCCTGCTGGCGGTCGTGCGGGAACTCTGCGACGAACCGGCCTGTGCCGACGACGGCTCAGCGGTCGAAGCGGGGGCCGAAGTGGAGGGGGTCCGGACGGACCTCCACCCGACCGCGGAGCGCCACGCCGATCACCAGCCCGACCGCCGCCCCGCAGGCGACCAGACTGCTGCCGCCGTAGGAGACCAGCGGTAGCGCGAGCCCGGTGATCGGCATCAGCCCGACCGTCATCGCCGTGTTGATGACCGCTTGAGTCCCGAACAACGCCCCCACCCCGGCGGCGGTCAGCCGGCCGAACGGATCGCCGCAGCGGGCCGCCACCCGCAAACAACTGGCGACCAGCGTGCCGAACAGCCCCAGCACGGCGAGCGTTCCCGGCAGGCCGAAGCGTTCGGCGACGAGGCAGAACACGAAGTCCGTCCGGGCCGCGGGCAGTTGCAGGGCGTCGCGTTCCTCCAGGTCGGAGCCGCCGCCGAACAGCCCGGCGCTGCCCCCCGCCCCGCCGAGGGCGAGCACCTGTTTGGACCGATGCAGGTGATAGCCGTCGCCCGGCGGGGCCGGTTCGCTCAGTTCCGTCAGCGGGCGCTGGGTGAAGACGGCGGTGACGCGGCTGCGCTGCTCCGCGCTCATGCCGAGCCACAGGACCGGCAGGCAGGCCAGCCCCAGCACGGCCGCGGCGGCGAGGTGGGAACCCCGCGCCCCGCTGGCGATCAGCACGGCCCCGAGCATCGGCAGGAACACCAACGCCGTGCCGAGGTCCGGTTCCTTCAGGATCAGACCCACTGGGACGACGGTCAGCAGGAAGGGCGGGATCAGCCCGACGACGGTGCGGTGATTGCGGCGATGCGACAGGTACCGGGCCAGTGCCAGCAACACAGCCAGCTTGGCGAACTCCGAGGGTTGCAGCAGGACCGGCCCCACCGGGATCCAGCGCTGCGAGCCGTTCCGGGCCGGAAAAGCGTAGACGAGGATCAGCAACCCCACCGCCGCGGCGAACGACGGCAGGGCCAGCGACTTGAGGAGCCGCGTCGGCACGGCGGCGACGGCGCCGCAGGCGACCGCCGCGAACGCCGCCCAGACCCGCTGCTTGGCGGCGAAACCGACGGCGTCGGGCGAGACGCCAGCCAGTTCGTCCCCGCGGCCGATCGCCAGCAGACCGATCGCCGCCAGCGCGGCGGCGCTCAGCGCCGCCGCCCAGGGGAGGCGGGACAGGGGGATGCGGGACACGGCGATTCTTCCGGGGGAAGCCGGGTTCTAGTCGCCGCGAGGCGGTGGGCGGAACTGCGATTCGCCCGCGAAGGACCGTAGACTCCCGCCGTGAACAGCCGCGTCGCCCCCGTCGTCGCGTGCGTCGTGACCGCCGGGCTGCTCGCCGCGACGCTGGCGACGACCGCCGCCCGCCCCCTGTACCACGCGGATCTATGGGCGCATCTGGCCTACGGCCGGCACATCCGGGCGACGGGCGAGGTCCCGGCGACCGAACCGCTGATGCCGCTCAGCGCGGGGGAGCCGTTCGTGAACTTCGCTTGGCTGGCGGGGGTATTCGGGTCGTGGCTGTACGACCTCGCGGGGCCGGAGGGCCTGCGGCTGGCCGGCGGCCTGTTGACGGCGCTGGCCGTGGGCGGCGTCGGCCCCGCGGCCCGTCGGCGGGCGCGGGCACCGTGGGCCGGGTGGATCGCGGGGGCGGCGTTCCTGTTCGTGGCCTGGTTCCAGCTGTTCGCCTTCCCCCCGTGGTCCGCCCCGCTGGGACCGCAGATGCTGCGACCGCAAACGCTTGGGGTCGTGCTGTTCGCGGCGCTGCTGGCCGCCACGCCGATCCCGCGGCGGCCGGGCTGGCGGTGGGCGCTGCTGCCGCTCGTCTTTCTGCTGTGGACGAACCTGCACGGCAGTTGGCCGCTGGGGCTGGTCTGGCTGGCGGCGGACCTGCTGAACCGCATCGGACGGCTGGGCCCGGCCGCGTGGCGGAGCGGCCGGATGCGGCGGGCGGCGGGGCTGGTCGCCCTCTGCGCTGCGGCCTGCTGCGTAAACCCGCTGGGGCCGTGGGCGTACGTCGAGGCACTGACGTTCGGCGGGCATCCGAACCTGGCGGACGTGATCGAGTGGCGACCGCTGACCTGGGAGATGAATCAGGGACGGGCGTTCTTCCTCGCCGCGGCGCTGCTGGCGGTCGTGGCCCGGCTCAGCCCGCGGCGGATCGGGTGGGGCGAGGCGCTCGTGCTGGTCGGCTTCGCATTGGCGGCCTGCCGGACAAGTCGCTGGCTGCTGTGGTGGGCGGGGCCGGCGGCGCTGTTCCTCGGCGTGCACGTCGCGGCGATCGTGCAGGCAAGATGGCCGCAGGCGCTCAGGGCGACTCGGTGCCGCGGGAGTTCCTGGGCCTGGGCGGCCGGGCTGGTGCTGGGCGTGGCGTTGAGCCCGCCCTCGTGGAATCTGGCGCGAGGCGAACGCGCCACGGCGGACAGCCTCGCCTTCGGCACGCCGGTGCGGGCGGCGGCCTATTTGCGGGCGCATCCCCCGGCCGCGCAACTGTTTCACGCCCACGCCTTCGGCGACTTCCTACTCGTGGCCGGGCCGTCGGACGTGGCGATTTTCGTCGGCTCCCACGCCCACCTGATCCCGCCGCAGGTCTGGAACGATGCCCGTGCCCTCTCCACCGCGGCCCCCGGGTGGGAGGACCGACTCGAGCTCTACGGGGTGACGACGCTGATGCTCTCCCCGCGTGAGCAGCCGGCGCTGCTGGTGGCCGCCCGCCGGTCCTCCCGTTGGCGGCAGGTCTACGGGGACCAGACGGCGGTGATCTTCGAGCGGGTCACTCCTCCGCCGCGTATTGACGAAGCAGGGCCAGTAACCGCCGCTCCGACCGCCGCAGGCCCCGCAGACGCACCGGCCGCGGGGGGCGGGCGCCGTTCGCCACCTCCGCCGCGAACTCCGTGACGGCGGGGTGCACGTAGTACTCGCGGCAGACGGCGGCGGTATTGCCGAGGTACTCGCTGGCCGCCACGACCGCGGCTCGCACGGGATCGGTCTTCGGATCCGCCGGTCCGGCCAGCGCCGCTTCGAAGGCGACGCGGGCGCCGTGCCAGGTGCGGAAGTCTTTCGCCGTCACCTTCCCGGCGGCGGCGTGCGACAGGTAGGCGTTGACCTTGGAACTGCTCAGCGGCCGCCAGACGCCGGCGCCGTCGCGGTACTTCAGCAGGGTGTCGCCGCCGGCGGCCTTGAGCGTCTTGAGGGACCGGGCCAACGAACGGCGGCGGCATTCCACGTCCCGCTGCACCCCGTGCTTGCCAAGGAACGACAGCCGGATCAGCCCGCCGCGGACGACGACGTGCTCCGGCCGGAGCGTGGTCAGGCCGTACGTCTGATGATCGCGGGTGTAGTCGGCGCCGCCGACGCGGATCGCGGCGGCGTCCAGCAGCCCGGCGGCGAGGGCGCAAGCTTTCCGTTTGTCCATCCGCAGGCGGCGGGCGTCGCGGCGGATGCGGCGTCGCATCCGCGGCAGCACGGCTCCGAAGGCGGCCAGTCGCAGCCACTTCGCCTCGCCCGCCGCGGTCGCCCAGCTTGGGTGATAGAGGTACTGCTTCCGGCCCGCCGCGTCCCGACCGGTCGCCTGGAGGTGGCTGATCGGGTCTGGCGAGACCCAGACCTCCTCCCAGGCGGGGGGAATGGCGAGGGCGTCGATCCGCGCCCGCTCCTCGCCGGTTCGGTCGAGCGTCTCCCCCTCCGGGGTGCGAAAGGTGAACCCCGTGCCGCAGCGAACGCGGACGATGCCCGGCGTGTCGTCTGCAAGGTGATGCAGGCCGGCCCGCTTGGCCAGGCGGAGCGGGTCCTCGACGGCGTCGATGGACGCAACCGCGGCGCGTTCGATCAGGCGGACGGACAACTTCAGTGCTCCGGATACGGCGACCCCACCGGCAGAACGGTACGCCGGCGGCGGGCGATGTCCGCCGGGCGATTTACGGCTGTGCGGCTGCGGGGGCGCCCCGGGACCGACCGGCGCAACCCGACGATCCGCCGGCGGCCGCGCGGCAATCGGCGCCGGTCGCCGGTCGCCGTCGTCGAATGGGCGTTCTCCCCAGCAATTCCGGGAGCGTCGCCGGCGGACCGCTGGAATCCAACGAATCCATCACCAATGGGTGAAGGGGCAAGAACGCGCAGAAGTGGCGTGCGTCGGTTCGGACTGACCGCTCCCCACCCAGCCGGCGGTTTCAGATCCGGCAAAAGCGGTGCCGCCGGCGGACGGCACGGCAGTTGCCTAGCTGTTCGAACGCATTCCTTGTCGCCGGGCCGTTGCCCCGACGCATTGACCACAGCTCGCCGCATCTTTCAGGAACCGATCATGCCTGCCGCCGCCGCCGCACGTAAAAACGAGTCGTTCAGCGATCAGAAATACAACCTGAAATTGGAGCTTGTCACGAAGAACTGCTCCATCAGCTCCGGGGAGCTGCGACAGATGGAGGAGGACCTCGACGCCCTCGCCAAGCTGACCGAAAAGATGCCGGTCTCCGACCTGCTCGTGACGATCGCCTGGTTCGAGCACAGTCAGGAATATCACGTCAAAACGAGCCTGATCACGCCGGGCAAAACCCTGTTCACCGGGGAGCACGACAGCGTCGCCCATCCGGCCTATCAGAAGTGCGTGCGGAAGCTTGTGCAGAAGCTCAAGGCCTATAAGAACCGGATGGAAACGCAGGACAACCGCCGGTCCCGGCTGGCGGAGGGCACCGTGCAGGAGGTGACGCCGGACGTGGTTCCCGAACTGGCGACGCTGGAGAAGGCGATCCACGCCCGGGACTATCTCGCGTTCCGTCAGGAGATGGCGGGGTTCGACGGGTCGCTGCGGGACCGCGTCGGGCGGTGGGTGCAGCGTTACCCGGACCTCGACCGGGCCATCGGCGAGACCCTGCCGGTCGCCGATATCATGGAGGAGGTGTACCTGACAGCCTACGACCAGTTCCTCGAACGGCCCACGGAGATGCGGCTGGGCGACTGGCTGGAGGGGCTGGTGGACCCGGGCATCCGCAACCTGCTCCGCCACCCGGACGAGGAGGCGGAGGAGATCAGCTTCGCCCGGACCCTGCGGGAGATGGAGACTTCCGAGGTGCACACCGGCCCCGGCGGCAAGAATCCGGACGCGGACGATCCGACCAACGCGGAGCCCGGCCATCGCCATGTCGGCGGCACCGACGTCGCCCCGCTGCCGGAGGCGGCCGCGAAACCCCGCTGAACCGCCCGGAGTTTTCCCGATCCCGCCGCCCGCCGGGCTCCCTTCGGGGGGCGCGGCGGGCGGCGGCGTTCTATCTTGCCCCGTCCCTCCCGCCTGCCCGCCCCGCCGCCCCGTGCCGTCCGGTTCGCTTCCCTCCGCCGACCAGCTCAAGCGTGCCGCGCAGATCCTCGAGGGCCGGTACGACTTGCTGAAACGCAACGTGAAGGCGGCCGTTGGCTTCCGGCGTCCGCTGAAGATCCAGACCTACCGCGGGTTCGGCTCGGCGAAGGACGTGCGGGTCAGCGGGCGGGTGCTGGAGGACAAGCCGGTCCACGACCCGGCCGAGGAGGATCCGTGGTGGCGGAACCTGACGGCGATGTACCACCACTGGCAGACGGACGAGGTCTCCGGTTGCCGCGTCGCCTGCGAGTTCGCGGGCCATCGGCAGACTGCCCTCAGCGACGAAGAGGGCTATTTCGAATTTCGCTTCCGCCCGACCAGACCGCTGCCGACCGGCGTTTATCACACCGCGACGCTGTCCTTGCCGCCGCAGGCGATCCGCCAGGGGGGGCCGGTATTCGCCACCGCGTTTAACCTCGTGCCGGCCGCCGACGCCGGGTTCGGGATCATCTCGGACATGGACGACACCGTGATCCGGTCCTACGCCAGCAACTTCTGGAAGATTGCCCGGCTGACGCTGCTCAAGAACGCCCGCACGCGGCTGCCGTTCGAGGGCGTGAGCGCCTTCTATAACGCCCTCGCCGCCGGGCCGACCGGCGACTGGTCCCGCTCCCCGGCGTCGCTGGAGCCTGAAGACGACCCGGTCGCCCCGCCCAATCCGATCTATTACGTCTCCAGCAGCGCCTGGAACCTCTACGAATTATTCCGGGTCTTCCTGCGGGTCAACGGCCTGCCGGACGGGCCGATCCTGCTGCGGGACATGGGAGTCGATTCCAAACAGTTCGTGGCCGGCGGACACGATCACAAGTTGGAGAAAATTGAACGGATTATGGACTCTACCGGCGACCTGCCGTTCGTCCTCATCGGCGACAGCGGCCAGGACGACCCGAAGCTGTACCGGGACGCCGTGCGGGAGTACCCGGGGCGGGTGAAGGCCGTTTATATCCGCGACGTCCGCGACCGCACGCGGTTCGACGTGCGGCGGATCGCCAAGGAGGTCTCGGACGAGGGAGTGCCGATGGTCCTGGTGCCGGACACCGTCGCCGCCGCGAATCACGCGGCCGACTTGGGGCTCATCGCCCCGAGGCACCTGCCAGGGATCCGCGAGGACCGCCGCGGCGACCGGCTGGACGCCACCGGCCACGCCGTCGAACGGCAGGAGACGGTGTAGCCGGCCTGCTGCCGGCCGTCAGGAGTCTTTCTGCACTTCGCTGTGGGACTTCAGGGCCCGGCTGCTGTCCGTTTCGATCAGGTAGGCCGGCTCGTCGTCGCTGGCGTTGCGGGTGACTTCGTTCCCCTTGATGGTGCGGCTCACCTTCGAGGTGAACACCTCGTCGACGGTGCCGTGGGCCCAGTTGTCGCCCCACTTCCACTTCACCTTCGTGCCTTTGGAGTAGCTCTTGCTCATGGGACCGGGCGGCGGGGGCGGATTCGGACGGGAAGACCGGACGGGGGTTTCAGCGGGGGCGGGCCGGCGGGCTGGTGGCTTCGACCGCTTTGAAGTGACCGTCGACGCTGTAGAAGTGCTCCGCCCCGGCCGGCACCACCCAGGAGAGGCCCGGTGTCAGCTTCGTTTCGCTGCCGCCCAGGGTCAGTGTGGCTTCGCCCTCGATGGCGTAGCCGACGGTTTCATATTGGTTCTTGTGCGGTTTCTTCCCCGAGACCGGACCTTCATCCCAGAGGCGGAGGGCGACCTTGTCGCCGGCGGCGAGCAGTTTCTCGCCGTCCGGCCCGCTGGGGGCGGCGTCGGCGGAGACGGTGGAAGCGGACATGGGAGCGGTTCCGTTCAGCGGTGAAGGTGGAGTTGGATTGAACACCCCGCCGCCCGCCCAGCGAGCGGGGGGAGCTGAGCACGCCCACTTCAGGCTCTTCCCCACCGCCTCCCCGCTCAGTTCGGGACGACGCTGCCCAGTGAGGACCGGCTTGGACCGTTCCGGGGCGTTCGGACAGGGCTGTGGGGTCGCCGGGATCGCCGGGCGGGGGGACGGGGCTTTCCCCGAGGGCAAGCGGCCGCCCATCGATCACCGTGGGAGCGTTCGTCCGTTTCCCCTATCAGCTCTCAGGGTCCATGAACGTCGCACCGATCGATCCCGTCACCCGCGAGACCGTCCGCGAGTTGGCCGCCCCCGGGGACGGCCCGCGGCTGACGCTCACGATGCCCACCCATCGCAGCGGCGCCCAGGGGCTGCGGGAGGACGCGATCCGGTTCAAGAACCTCCTCGGCGAAGCGGAACGCCTGCTGAAGGAGGACGGCGTCACCGGCGTGCGGCTCCAGCACGCGCTCGCCCCGCTGCACGCCCTCCGCAACGACGAGCGGTTCTGGCAGCATCAGGCGGAAGGGCTGGCGCTGTTTCTCACGCCCCCCCCGGAGGAGTCCGCGAAGACCGACGGACAACTCCGCACGTTCCGGCTGTCCCATGCCGTGCCGGAGCGGGTCGCGCTGGGCGATCGCTTCGAGGTGCTCCCGCTGGTGCCGCTGGTCTCCGGCGAGGGGCGGTTCTTTGTGCTGGCCGTGAGCCAGAATCACGTCCGCCTGTTGGAGGGCACCCGGGCCGTCGTGTTGGAACGCAATCCGGAGGCCCTGCCGCAGAACCTCCGCGAGGCTCTGAACATCGACGAGTACCAGAGCTACCTCGGTTGGCGGAGCAACAAGGCCAGCGGCGTCGGCGGGGACGTCGGCGGGCAGGCCAACTTCCACGGCCATGGCGCGGCCAACCAGAGCACCGTCAAGCAGCAGGAACTCACGGAATACTTCCGGCGGATCGGTGCCGGCCTGGAGGAGTTCTTCCGCGATCCCACCCCGCCGACGCACAGCAGCGAGCCCGTGCCGCCGGGCACGTTCAACCCGCCGGTGGTGTTCGCCGGGGTGGACTACCTGTTCCCGATGCTGAAAGAGGCCTGGAACTATCCCAACCTGCTGTCGGACGCGATCCACGGCAACGTGGACGCCCTCCCGGCGAACGAACTGCACGCCAAGGCCTGGCCGCTGGCCGAGGCCTTCTTCCAGGCCCCCGCGGACCGGGAGCGGACGGCGTACTCGGAGAAGGACCCGGCCCTGAAATCCGACGACCTGTCCACGATCCTGGAGGCGGCCCGCAGCGGGCGTGTGGAGACGCTGTTCGTCGCCGAGGGGGAACGGGCCGCGGACCCGGAGCCGCCGCGGAGCCTCGACCCGGCCGCGGTCAACCTGCTGAGCGTGGCGGCCGGCGACGTCGTCGCCAACAGCGGGCGGGTGTTCGTGTTGCCCCGCAAGCGGATGCCGGGCGACTCGATGATCGCCGCCACCTTCCGCTACCCCCGGCCGCAGGAGGCGAACGCCGACGCCGCCAGGACAGTCGGCGCCGCCTGACGCCCCGGCTGCTTGAGGTCTCGGCCGTCCGCCGCCTGCGCCGCCCCGCCTCAGTCGGCGGGTTCGGCGAAGGGCGGCGGGACCGGGCCGGCGGGGAAGCCGTCGGTGCAGAACGCGTTCGACGGTACGGGGGCCCCCTCCGCCGGCTGATTCGCGAGATAGGCCCAGGTCGCGGCGGCGTAGCGCTCGCCGGTCGGGCAGGACGGAACCGGCACGGCCACCGGCCGCGGCGGCTGATGGGCCCGCGGGGCGCCGTGATTCCGACGGGCATGGTGGACCTCCCGGGCCGGGGGGGCCTGCTGCCCGCTGGCGGTCACCACCAACTGTTTCAGCCCGAGGGGATGTCGCTCCGCGGCGACCCGCTTCGTGACGAACTCGCCATGGCAAACGCACCCGCTCAGTGCCGGGGCGAGCGCCGCGAGGCAGAGGGCCGGGCGGAGGAACGCCCCGAAGGCGCGAAGGGTCCGGGGCCGGTCGTGGCGGCGGCGCGGGTGGAAGGGCTTCACCCCTGCCGAATCGACGCCCTTCCCCGCGGAACGTCAGTTCGCTCGCCGATAGAATGGGGAACCCTCGCCGATCGCCCGCATAACCGGCGCCACCCGAACCCGGGCGGCGTCCGCCCCCGGGCGTTCGGCCGTCCTCCCCCCTCCCCTCCCATGTCCGGCAAACGCGGCAAGCACCAGTCGCTCTCCAAGGGGTTGAAACGCTCCGTCGGCTGGTTGGAGAACCGGCCGGGGGTGCGGAAGATCGTGCTGGGGCTGTCAGAAGCCTGTCGCCACAGACGCTCCCCCGGCTGCCTGTCGGTGCAGCGGGCGACCGACGCCGGGCTACACCTCAACGGCTACAGCGGCACGGGCGTCGTGCGGTTGTTCCTCGTCTGCGACGCCGATCGCCGTGAGGAACTGGCCAGCGCCATCAACGAGCGGTTTTCGTAGATGAAATTCCAAGACCAAGAACTCAAGAACTAAAGGTGCGTCTTCGCCGTTTGGTTCTTGATTTCTTGGCCTTGAAGCTCCGCCCTAAACCGACTCCGACATCCGCTCGCCCAGGCGGATCAGGGCGGGGCTGACGTCGGTCTTGTCGAGGTGGCAGTTGATCAGCGTGAAGCTGTCCCGGTTGGCGAGGGCGGCCTTGAGGGCCTTGTCGAGGTCGCCCTCGGTTTCGCATTCGAACCCCCAGCCGTCGCCCAGCAGGTCCGGCAGGCGGTGGTAGCTCCAGTTGGGGATGTCGTTGAACGGCCCTTCGGCGAGGAAGCGCTCCGTGGTGTAGCCGTGGTTGTTCAGCACCACGACGATCGGGTTGAAGCCCAGCTTCAGCCCGGTCGCCAGTTCGAGGCAGGTCATCTGGAAGGCCCCGTCGCCGACCAGCACCAGCGGCCGGAACGACGGGTCCGCCGCCTGCACGCCGACGCTCGCCGGGATCGCGAAGCCCATGCTGGTGTAGTAGGCGGGGGAGAGGAACTCCGTGTGCCCCTTGATAGTCAGGTCGCTGGCGCCGAACAGGCAGTCGCCGACGTCCGCAACCACCACGAACTTCTCCTCGTCCAGCAGGCGATTCACCCGGCCGAACAGCTGGCGGCTGGTCAGCGGGTTTTTCGGCTGCAGGACGAAGCCGGCGTGCACGCTGCCCCGCTCCTTCGGCAGGGGTCGCTTTTTGGGCGCCAGTTCCGTGTCGGCCAGTTGCCGGACGAAATCGGAGAGGACAACGTCATGGAAGTGGCCGTGCCCGACCCGCAGCTTCTCGCTGGTGGCGTAGATGCACCGCCCCGGGTCCAGCCGGGCGGTGAAGATGCCGAGGTTGATGTCCGACATGAACGTCCCCAGCAGGATCGCGCAGTCGCTGTCCTCGACGTACTCCGTGACGCTCGGCCGGCCCATCGCCCCCTCGTAGACGCCCACGTGCAGCGGGTGCGTCTCCGAGACAGCGCTCTTGCCCAGCAGGGTGGAGCACATGGGAATCTCGTTCGCCTCCGCCAGCTTGACGACCTCCTCCCGCAGGCCGAAGCGGTGCATCTCCACCCCGGCGACGATTACCGGCTTCTTGGCCGCGTCGATCATCGCCTTGGCCGCGGCGAGGGCGTGGGAGAGGGCGGCGGGGTCGCTGCGCTGCTCGTCCCGGCGGGGCTCGTGCGGATAGGGCGGCTCCAGCCGCACGCAGTCCCGGGGCAGTTCGATGTAAACCGGCCGCTTGAACCGATGGGCGGCGGCGAGGCAGCGGTCGATCTCCCGGAAGGCCGTCAGCGGGTCGTCCAGCACCGTATTGGCGACGGTGATCGTCTCGAACACCTTGCGTTGGGTGTCGAAATCGCGGACGCGGTGATGCAGCAGCGGGTCGCTCTCCCGCTCCTTCACCCCCGGACTGCCGGTGATGACGACGACCGGGCTCTTCTCCGCGAACGCCCCGGCGACGCTGTTGCAGGTCGACAGCCCGCCGACGCAGTAGGTCACGCACAACGCCCCCATGCCGTGGACGCGGGCGTAGGCGTCGGCGGCGTAGCCGGCGTTGTCCTCGCGGGTGGCGCCGATCACCCGCAGATCGCTGCCCTCCAGCATTCCGTAAAATTGGAGCACGAAATCCCCGGGGATGCCGAACACGTCCCGCACCCCGTAGTCCCACAGCCGACGGATCAGATAGCCGCCGATGCTGTTGGGCGGCACCGACAGGTCCGCCATGGGGAGCTGCACGTCGGCGACGACGCGGTCGCCGGGGGTTCGTTTCGGGTCACGCTCCCCCGAAGCGTCGGTCGCCCCGGGGGCGTCGGTCGAGACGGAACCGGCTGCAGATTGGGCAGGCATCACGACGCTCCGTCGGGGAGGGGGCGGACGTCCCATTCTAACGCCCCCGCCCCGCCCGGGGACCGCGGATGGGAGGCGCCCCCGGGGCCGTCCTGCCGCAGACCCGTCTTGACCGCCGAACGCGGCCGGTGCGACACCCCGCGCCTGTGTCGTCCGTTCGTCCGCCTTGCCCCGGCCCCGTCATGTCCGCACCCCTGTCCCGCCCCGGACGCGAGCGCCACGACCAGGCCGATTTGGGCCGCGGGCGATCCAAATGGGCGGCGACGGCGCTGCTGACGGTCGCCGCCGCCAGCCTGTGCGTCGTCGGCTGCCGCAACCTCGCGGAGCAGCGGGCCGTACGGCGCTTCGGGGACGCGCTCTCCGAGGAAAGCCTCGCCGCCCTCTCCGACGCCACCACGGACAACTTCCGCGGCAAGGCGCTGGAGCACGACACGGCGATGGAGGACCTCCGCCTGCTCCGTCTGCCGAAGGAAGAACTGAAGGTCGTCGCCGTCACCGACGTGCCGGAGGAGGAATGGAAATCGGCGGACGTCCCGGAGTGCCTCGTCATCGTCGAGACGCCCCCGCCGACCCGCCGCGCCCGGTTCAAGCTGGTGCGGGCCGAGGCCGGACAGTGGCTGGTGGACGACGTGTTGCTCAAGCAGACCAAGGGCGGGGTGAAGGCGGTGATGAGCGTGACGGAGCAGCTCGAACTGCTCGCCGCCGTCCGCGGCTTCACCCGGGCCTGGGGCAAGGGCACGCATGACGAACGCCTCGCGGTCGTCACGCCGGAACTGCGGGAGGACCTCTCCGCCCTTTCGCCAAAACGGCTCGAAGAGTTGGCCGGCTGGGTGGTCGACGCCGACCGCGTCGACAAACTCACGCCCAAAACCCAGATGGACGCGGAGGAGGCCGCCGTCCAGTTCGCCGGCCGCGGCTACACGCTGCTGGTCAGCCTGGAGAAGCGGGGCGACGCCTGGCTGGTGAAGGACGCCGCCGCGGAGAACCGCGGGCTCGGCCCGAAGATCCCCAGCCTCGAACGCACCTGCCTGGCGCTGACGGGCGTCTCCAACTTCCTCACCGCCTACGAGAGCGGCAATCGGGAGGGGCTGGAGTCCACCGTCTTCCCCGAGCTCTACAACGGCTGCCTGCGGACCGCGGACCTCTCCGGCGTGCCGCTGCCCACCGCCGCAGACCTCGACGGCGAAAGCTCCTTTCAGATTCACGGCGACCGGGCGGAGGTGGTCGTGACCACCGAGGCCGGCGTCTACACGCTCTCGCTGACCGATCCGCACCGCTACGACGCCGACCGCCGCACCGGCGAGTTCCTGGTCGAAGAGGTGACGATCCGCAACGGCGACGGCGAGCAGCGGATGCTGTCCACGATCTTCACCGCCCGGGCCGCCGTCGCGGCCTTCGCCGCCGCCGCCGCGGAAGGCGATTTGCACGCGCTCACGGCCGCCAGCACGCGGGACCTGTCGGAGACGGTCTGGTCCCAGATCGAGCCGACCGACCTGCCCGCCCTGCCGCTCGCCGACGCCGCCGCCGCGGCGAACGGCAAGGTGCTGGCCGAACGGCACGCCGGCCCGGTCACGGAGATCACCATCGTCACGGCGGTCGGCGACCGCACGTTCGTGCTGAAGGAGGAGGGCGGCGCCTCCAAGGTGGACGACGTGCTCGCCCCCTCGCTCGATCTGCCGGAGAGCTTCAAAGACACCTGCGCCCTGATCCTACCGGCCCGGGCCTTCGCCGGCAGTCTGGCGCAGGGCGATCTGCCGGGGCTGAACAAAACCAGCAGCGCCGCGTTCAACCGCCTCGTCTGGCATCAGTTGCGCTCCGTCCCCGCCGCGGCGAGCGCCGCCGGCAAGCGGCTCGACGCCCCGCTGGCCAAAGCCACGACGCTGACCAAGGGCGAGGGCGCCCGCTGCACGCTGCACTACGGCACGCCGAACGACGGCCTGGAGCTGCACCTCGTCCGCGAGAAGGGCCGGCTGGTCGTCGACGATGTGGAACTGGTCGCCGGCGTGCACCCCGACGCCCGCGTCGCGCTCAAACAGGTGATCCGCGAACAGATGGCCGGCGGCGATCTGCGGATCGCCGACTCCTTCGCCCCCGCCAAAGTCCCGCAGGCCGGTGCCCAGCCGATGTCGCCCGCCCCCGCGGGCGCCCCGACGGCCTCCCGCGTGCGGACCGTGGGCTACGAGGAGCCTGCGGAGGGTGAGACGACGATGACGGCCGAGGCCCCCGGCGACCCGCAAACGGCGGCGGACATCGTCCGCAACCAGGTTCGTCAGGCCCACTTCAAGGAACCGGCCCCCGCGGAGGCCGTGGAGGCCGTGAAGGCCGTGGAGGCCGCTGAAGGGGTCGAACCGCCGCCGGCCTTCGAGACGCCCGGGGCGATCCGTCCCCTGCCCTCCTCCATCGCCCCGGCGAAGGGCGTGGACGGCGGAGCGGCCGCCCCCTTCGGCGAGCCGCTGCCGCTCGGCGGAGAGTGAGCGGCGGAGGTTTTACAGGGTCGATCTGGGGGCGACGCCCGGGGCCCGGACCGGGCGCCGCCGTGGCGAAGCGGGCGGGCCGGCGGCATGATGCCGGCTCCGTCGACCGCTCCTGCCGCCCACCGATGCCCGAACCGCTTTCCTACTCCAACAGCTCCGCCCTCGAACTGCTGCCGGCGAACGCCGCCGAGGCGTTGCGGCCGGATCTGCTGAAGGCCCGCGAGGAAACGCTCGCGGACGTGGAGCTGTTCAACTCCGGCGGGGACGTGCCCGCGGAGAAGGAGCCGCTGGACGCCGGCTTTATCGAACTGCCCGCCAAGCTGCTGGCGACGAAGGAGAGCGGCGAACTGGCGGATCTGCTCGCCGCCGCGGATCGCTTCCGGGAGCGGGTGGACGCCTTCGTCTCCCTCGGCATCGGCGGCAGCTACATGGGCCTGCGGGCCTTGCAAGAGGCCCTCGGCGACTCGTTGCACAACGAGAAGCCGCCCAGCCACCGCGAGGGACCGAAGTTCTACTACGGCGGCCACAACGTCGACCCGGCGGTCACGGCCAACCTGCTGAATCACCTCGAAGACAGCGGCGTCGATTGGGGGATCGTGGTGATCTCCAAGAGCGGCGGCACCCTCGAGACCGCCCTCGCCTTCCGCCTGTTCCGCGAGGCCCTGGAGGAGAGTGTCGGCGCCGACGAAGCGGCCAAGCGGGTGATCCCAGTCACCGGCGGCGAGGGCTCCAAACTGCGGGCGCTGGCCCAGGAGAAGGGCTATGCGGACGTCTTCCCGGTCCCGGACGGCGTCGGCGGGCGGTTCAGCGTGCTGTCGGCCGTCGGGCTGGTGCCGGCGGCGATCCTCGGGCTGGACGTGGAAGCCCTCTTGCAAGGCGCCGCGGACATGACGGAACGCTTCCGCACCGCCGAGCCCGGCGACAACCCGGTCCTCGACTACGTCACGACCTGCCACCTCTTCGAGAAGCACCTCTCGATGGACGTGCGAATTCTCTCCACCTGGGGCGATCGGCTGGAGGCGGTCGGGCTGTGGTACGACCAGTTGCTCGCCGAGAGCCTCGGCAAGGAGCAGCGCGGCGCCCTGCCCCTCACGGTCGTCAACACCCGCGACCTGCACTCCCGCGGCCAGCAGCACCAGGAGGGCAAGCGGGACAAGCTGATTCACAACCTCTACGCCGCCGACCCCAGCGGGGCGAACCCGACGATCCCGGAGTCGGACGCCGACCAGGATCAGCTCAACAAGTACGCCGGGAAGACGGTGTTCGACGTGCTGACCGCCGCCCGTGAGGGCACCGATCAGGCCTACGCCGAGGACAACCGCCCGACCGCGGACATCGTGCTGCCGACGCTCGACGCCTACGCCGTCGGCCAACTCCTGCAAATGCTGATGCTCGCCACCACGGTCGAGGGCCGGCTGATCGGCATCAACCCGTACGGCCAGCCGGGCGTGGAGGCCTACAAGAAGAATATGAACGCGATTCTTTCGAAGGGTTGAGCGAACCGAGGCGAGCGGGGGGCGTCAGTCCCCTGAGTCGTCGCTCGCACGCCGTTTCCGCTCACGGGGCTCACGCCCCACGCTCGCCTGAGGATTTATGTCCGACCTCCCGCTCTCCGACCGCGCCGGCTGGGCCGCCGACGGGGCGATCAGCACGCTGATGGCCCAGGCCATCGAGAACCCGGACTGCCTGTCGCTGGCGGCGGGGTTCGTCGATCCGGCGACCCTGCCGGTCGAGCTGGTGCGGGCCGCGGCGGCGGACGTGCTGGCGGAGCCGCGGGCGAACCTCCTGCTGCAATACGGCACGCCGGCCGGCGCCGGCCGGTTGCGGATCGAAGTGCTGGAACGCTTCGCCACCTTGGAAGGCGTGCCGACGGAGGAACTCGCCGCAACGAAGGGCCTGACCGCCGGTCGGGTGCTGCTGACGAACGGTTCGCAGCAGTTCCTCTCGCTGATCGCTCAGGTGTTGCTGAACCCGGGCGACATTTGTCTGGTGGCGGGGCCGACGTATTTCGTGATGCTGGGCACCCTCGCCGGGGTCGGCGCCCGGGCGGTGCGGGTGGAAACGGACGGCGACGGCATGGTCCCCGCCGGGCTGGAGCGGGCGCTGGACCGCTTCGAGCAGGCCGGCGAACTGGCGCGGGTGAAGCTGGTCTACCTCGTGCCGGACTTCGAAAACCCCAGCGGCGTGGTGCTTTCTCAGGAGCGACGCACCGCGATTCTGGAGCTGCTCGAACGCCGTGATCCCGGGGGCCGCATCCATGTGCTGGAGGACGCGGCGTACCGCGAACTCAGCTTCGACGGCGCCCCCTCCGCCAGCCTGTGGGGCCGCGATCCCGGCGACCGGGTGATCTACGCCGGCACCTTCAGCAAATCCTTCGCGCCGGGCCTGCGGATTGGCTACGGCATCGCCCCGCGGGCACTGGTCCAACCGCTGATCGACCGGAAGGGGAACGAGGACTTCGGCTCCGCCCACTTCAACCAACACCTGCTCGCCAAGGTGCTGGAGAGCGGCAAGTACGACGCCCACGTCGAGGAGGTGCGGGACGGCTACCGGCGGAAGTGCGACGTGCTGCTCGCCGCGTTGGACGAGCATCTGGGCGGCCTGCCGGGCGTCTCCTGGCGGACGCCCGCCGGGGGGCTGTACGTCTGGGCGACGCTGCCGGAGGGCGTCTCGACCAGCTTCGGCTCGCCCTTGGCGGAAGCGGCCCAGCACGAGGGGGTGATGTACGTGCCCGGAGAACTCTGCTTCGCCCCCGAGTCCGCCGACGGCTCTCCGCGGCCGGCGCACGACATGCGGCTCTCTTTCGGCGTGCTGGATGCCGCCGGCCTGCGGGAAGCGGCGGCCCGGCTGGGACGGGCGGTGCGGTCCGTGCTCTGACGCACCGGCCGCCGATCGGTCGCGGGGAAACCCCCAGATCGGAACGCGGGTAGCATCTCCCAACGGGATTCGGGGGCCGGTAGCATCGGTCGCAGCGGTCGTCGCCCTTCCTCGGCGACCGCACGGACCCCGAACGATCCCGCTTGGAGTAACGCACGGATGAATCGCCACCTCTGCGGCGTGGGCCTGATCCTGACTGACTCCGTCGTCAGCACCTCCGCCTACGGGCTGGGCCTGCTGACGATGGAGGCCGCCGCGTTCGCCGCCGGGGTAAGCCTCGCCGGCATCCTCCTGACGGCCCACAGCATCGCCGACCGCCTGCTGCCGCGCGACTGAACCGACGCGGTCCCGCGACGCCGGCGGCCTCAGGCCCCGGCGTCGTCGCCGCGGTACAGCAGCCGGCCGCAGCTCCGGCAGAAAACGAACTCGCCCATATTCAGCTGCACCTTCTGCTGGGGGCTGACTGTGGTCTGACAGGAGGTGCACACGCGGTCCTCCACCGGCGCCATCGCGTTCGCCCCGTGCCGCTCGACGAGCCGACGGTAATCGATCTGCAGTTTCGCGGGGATGATCGACTCGGACTGGGCGAGCCGCTTCTCCAACGCGGTCAGTTCCGCTTCCAGCCCGGCCCGCTCCTCGGCGACCTTTTTTTCCAAGGCGTCCGCATCCGCGGAGCGTTTGTCGCGGTCAGCCTCCGCCTCTTTGATCTCTTTGCCGGAGGCGTCGACGCGGTCCAGCGTTTCGAGGATCTCGTCTTCCAGAACCGCGTTCGAGGCGGTGTCGGCGTCGATTTCCTTCCGGAGCGCGTTGAAGACCTCGTTGTTGTCCGCCTGATTCAGCTTCGCCCTCAGGTTGAGGATCTTCTCTTCGTTGGTCCGGAGTTGGAGGTTCTTGGCGTCGCCGCTCTTCTTCAGAGCGACCAGCCGCTCCTTCAGCGCCGCGATCTCGTCGGTCTTCGTGGCGACGGCCTTGCGGCGGGCGCGGACCTGCCGCGGGCCGCGGTCCAACTCCTCACGCACCCGGGCGATCTCCCGGTGGACGGCATGCAGGCGGGAGAGTCCGGCGGCGGTCTCGGTCACTCGGGCGGCGGGCGGTCGGGGGGCCGGCAAAACGTGCGGTTCGAAGCGAACCGGGCCGGGCGGGCGGGGGCGGAGGCCTATCTTGCCCGCGGTCGGCTCGAAATTCATCCCCTCTCGAACGCCCACGGCCGATCGCTGCGAGGTTCGCGGATTTGGCCCGTTCAGCCCGGACAGATCGCCGTGTTGCGCAGGCTCGGGACTGCGTCGCGGAGGGCGGCCCCTCGGCCGCACGGCCGGCGGCCGGTCCGCAACAGGGCCTCGGCGGTTTCCATCGCCTCCTCGGGCAGTCCGCAGGTTCGCAGGGCGGCGATCACCGGGGTCGGGTCGTAGGCGACGCGATGTAAAAGGACGTCGCGTCCCTCGATGATCGCGTAGGCGGCCCGCGGGTCGCCGTCGCGGGGTTGGCCGACGCTGCCGGGGTTGAGCACCGTGGTCGTGCCCCCGTCCGGCCGCGGGACGGCGACGGCGTAGGGGATGTGGGTGTGCCCCACGAGCACCAGCTCCGCGGACACGTCCGTCAGCCGATCCCGCCAGCCGTCGGCGTCGGCGGGGGCGTAGTCGTCCAGCGGGTCGCGGGGGGAGCCGTGCACCATCAGCGTCTCCCGGCCGTCGAGATCGAACGTCTCACAGACCGGCAGCCGGGCGAGGTAGCGGAGCAGCTCCGGCCCCAACTCCTCCCATTGTCGGGCGCGGGCGAAGGCGGCGAGGCCCCGCAGACCGTCCTCCCCCGCGGCCGGCACCCGCTGGGCCACGGCGTGATCGTGATTGCCGCGCACGACCCGGTCGGCGTGCTCCCGCACCCACTCCACGCACGGCCGCGGCGCCGGGCCGTAATCGACCAGGTCCCCGGTGCAGAGCACCCGATCGACGGGGCCCGCGGCCCGGAGGACCGCTTCCAAGGCCCACCAGTTGGAGTGGAGATCGCCGAGAACGAGGGTCCGCACGAGCGCGTCCGGTCGGGGCGGGGGCGACGCGGGGGGCGGGACGCTCCCGATTGCCGCGATCGGGAGGTACCCTGTGCCGTCGGCGTCGGCCCGTCAACGGGGCGAGCCGGCGCCCCGCGGTCCGCCGGTCCCCCAGACCCGAGTTCGCCGTCGTGCTTGAACACATCCCGCCCCCGGACGACCGCACGCTGCGAGAGCGGGTCGACACCGCGATGAAACTCAGCCGGGAACTCGACGAGCACCTGCGGCAGACGCTGATCCCGGCGTCGCAGCGGGTGCGACGGGCGGCGGAGGAAGACGTGTCCCCGGCCCATCGCCGCGGGGGCGGCGCCGGCACGCTGAAGGTCGCCGCGGAGGAAGAGGAGGCCAGCCCGCAGCAACGCGACCGGGCGGTGCGGCACGCCGTCGACGTCCTGCTGGAGGCGGATCGGTTCGCCAGCGCCAAACGGGTTCGGCTGGAACAATACTGCCGATCGATCCGGCAGACGATGCGGGAAGAACTGGCCGGCGAACCGAAATGACGCCCCTCCGGTCAGGATTGCCCCTGTGGCGTCCTGCCGTCTGCCACTAGAGTGTGACCGACCGGTCGGTCGCATGGATCCTGCCGCCGGCCTCCCCAGTTACGCCCCGAGTCGACACGCATGACGCGCGCCGCTACTCCCCGCCCCGGACGATCGCAGACGTCATTGGTCCGGGCGGCGGGCGGAATTCTGCTCTCCAAAGACGACGACGGCGGGACGCACACCGTGGACGCGCCCCCCGCCCCGCCCTGGGCCGCCGTTTCGCACACGGTCCTCCGCCCGCCCCCGGAGGAGCGCTCCGGAGACTCGGCCGCCACCGTTCTGCCGGAGTCCGGCGGGACGCTGCTGGACGGCGCCGATCTGCGGCGGCGGCTGTTCCCCGCCGTCGGCGAGGCCGACCCCGCCCTCACCGGCTGCGTGCTGGATCACTTCCGGATCGAGCAGCGCATCGGTCACGGCGGGATGGGCTCCGTCTTCAAGGCGGTCGACGAACGCCTGCAACGCACCGTCGCGTTGAAGGTGCTCAGCCCGGCCCACTCCAAGGACCGCGCCAGCGTGCTGCGGTTCCGGAACGAGGCCCGCAGCGCCGCCCGGCTGGATCACCTCAACATCGCCCGCGCCTTTTACGTGGGCGAGGATCGCGGGCTGCACTTCATCGCCTTCGAGTTCGTCACCGGCCGGACGGTCCGCGACCTGTTGGAGACGCACGGGCCGCTGTCGCCGCCGGACGCCGTCTCCATCACGCGGCAGGTCGCCGAGGCCCTGCACCATTGCGCCGCCGCCGGCGTGGTGCACCGGGACGTGAAGCCGTCGAACGTGATCGTCACCCCGGACGGGATCGTCAAACTAGTCGACCTCGGCCTGGCCCGGAAGGAAGCCGCGGACAGCGTGGGCGATCTGACCGTCGCAGGCACCACGCTGGGCACCTTCGACTACATCGCCCCGGAGCAGGCCAAGGACCCGCGGGTCGCGGACGTCCGCAGCGACCTGTATTCGCTGGGTTGCACGCTGTTCCACATGCTCACCGGGCGCCCGCCGTATCCGGAGGGCACGGTGCTCCAGAAGTTGCTGGATCACCAGAACCCGCAGACGCCGGACGTGAGGGACTTCAATGCGAAGGTCCCCGCCCCGCTGGCGGCTCTGTGCAAATCTATGATGGCCAGCGACCCGGCCCAGCGTCCGCAGACGCCGGAGATCCTGCTGGACGAACTGGACGACCTGCCCCGCGTCCGCGGTCTGCGGCCCCGTCGGCAACTGCGGGGCGTGCCGCTGCTGAACGCCGTGGGCACCGCGGCGCTGGCCGCCGCGCTTGTGCTGATCGCCTGGGTCCGCTGGCCGGAGGAGCGGCCGACCGGCTACGCCTACATGCCGGCGCCGATCGCGGAGGCGAACGCCGCCGAGTTGGCGTCCGCGACGACGCCGCCGCGCCCCGTCGAACCGACGCCCGCCCCGCCCCCGGTCGTCCCGACGCCGCCGGCGGTCGATGAGGAGGACGAACCGCGCACCGTCACCAGCGGGGCCAATATGCCCGCGGTCGCGGCCCGCCCGGCGGAGCCGTCGCGGTTCGAGGTCGGCGGCGACGGCGCCGCCCCCCGCGGATTCTCCTCGCTGGACGCCGCCGTGGAGGACGCCTCCCGCGGCGAGGTGGTCACGATCAACGTCGACGGCCCGCTGGATTTCGTGCTGAAAAAGCCGATCACCCTCATCGGCAAGACCCTCACGCTGCGGGCCGGAACCCGGTCCGACGGCACGCTGTATCAACCCCGGCTCAAGGCCTTCGCCAACTATCAGGCGCCGCAGTCCCTGATTCACCTCACCGGGGCCGCGGACCTCACGCTGGAGAACCTGTCGCTCTCCTTCGATCTGCCCAGCCGGGCGGACGGGTGGACGATGTTCTCCGTCGGGGCCGGCGATCGCCTGACCATGCGGGACTGCACCGTCACGCTGAACGGGGCGGAGGAGCGGGCCGACGCGAACTCCCTGCTGCTCGTCCGCGGATACCAGCAGCCCAGCAGCCTGGGCGAACTGGCCGATCCGGACCGTAAGGAACGGGCCGCGGACGGCGAGTTCTACGTCACCGCCGAACGCTGCCTGCTCCGCGGGCAGGGCGATCTGGTGCGGGTCGAACCGGACCGGGCGGGGATGCTGGACTTCTCCCACACCGCCGCCGCCGTGCAGTCGGCGGCGCTGCGGATGGGCGGCGCCAACGCCGAGGGCCCCCCGCCCGGGGAGGGCGCCGGCCGGGTGCACTTCAAACTGCAACGCAGCACGATGCTGTTCGGCGAGGCCCTGCTGGACCTGCGCTGGAAGGCGATGCTGGAAGAACGCCCGCCCCTGCCGCTGACCGTCTTCGCCAGCGACAGCCTGTTCGTGGACGCCGCCGGCGAGGGCGTGCTGATCCGCACCCGCGGCGGCGCCGATCAGCAGGAGTTCCTCAGCCGCCTCGAGTGGACCGGGGCCGGCACGAACCGCTATCTGCTGGACCGTTTCTGGATCGCCTCCGGCACCACGACCGAGATCAACAACCCGGCGGACGCCTTCTCCGACTGGCAGGCGTTGGCCGAGAACTCCAACTCGCCCGTCATGGACATGGGCGCCCGCCACCGGGGCGTGGAACTGGAACCGGACTACCGCGGACGCTTCCCCAACCTGATCTCCCGGCAGGACGTGGAGCCCCGCAGCAGTCAATCGGCGGCGGTCCCGCCCGTCGACCGGGACGCGGACCCCGACTCCGGGGGCGTGCCGCCGGCGATTCTCGACGAACCGCCGCCCGGCGTGGACGTGGACCGGCTCCCGCCGACCCCCGGCATCCGCACCGCCCAACCCTGACGCGGCGCCGCCCCCGGGCGACCTTCGCTTTTAGGCGGCGCGGCGGGCCGCGGGGGCGAGTTCTGCCGCAGGTCCTGCGGCGGCAAGACCCTCAGCGGCGGGCACGCGGGTTTCGAACCACTCCGCCAAACGGGCGGCGTGACGGCGCCAGTCGGGTTCTTGGAACACCTCGTGGTTCGCCCCGGGCAGCACCTCGCAACTGCGGTCCGCGGCGCCGACCTCGTTGATCCATACCCCCGGGGCCAGCGGGCAGACGACCCGGTCGGCCCCGCTCTGCATCACGTGCAGCGGGGTGGCGATGCGGTCGGCGTCCTTCCACACCGCTTTCACCGCCCGGCGGACGGCGAAGAACCAGGAGGCCGTCACCGCGGTCCGCCGCAGCGGATCGTGCGGCCGGGCCGCGGCGACCGGGTCGTGCGCATTCCGCGGCGCCGCGAACCGCGTGCGGGGCCGCAGCAGCCGGCAGACCTTTCCCGCCAGCAGCTTCGGGATCGGCACTGGCGTGACGATCCGCAGCAGCGGACTGCACAGCGCCGCGGCCGCCGCCGGGGCGGGGCCGCCGCGGTCGGCGTTCTGAATCAGCCGGGCCGTCGCCAAACCGCCCATACTGTTCCCGACGAGCGCCGTGCGGGCCGGGTCGGCGTCGAACTCGCGGAGCAGACCGCGGAGATCGGCGACGTACTCCACGAACCGCCGCACATGCATCGCGGTCCCCCCGCTGCGGCCGTGCCCCCGCAAATCCGGCAGCAGGACCCGCCACCCGCGGGCCGCGAAGTACCGGGCGGCGTGGTCGTACAGTTCCCCATGCTCAAACGCCCCGTGCACCAGCAGGAGGGTCCGCGGCGCCGTGAGCAGCCCCGAGCCGGCCGCCGGAACCGCGGGGTACTCGCGGACGTGCAGGGCCACGCCGTCCCGGGCGACGACCTGGTGCACGCAGCGGGGGGAAGCGCTCCGCTCGGCGTCGCCGACGGCGTGCACGGTCAGCCGGAGAGACGGCGGACCGAGGCGAACGGCGGGGGTCGCGGCGGGGTTCGTCGGTCCGTCTCCGCGTGTCGCGTTCGGTCGATTCGTCCAGCGTGAGGGCGGCGAACGCGGCGTCGACGGG
This sequence comes from Alienimonas californiensis, assembly GCF_007743815.1. Classification (GTDB taxonomy): domain Bacteria; phylum Planctomycetota; class Planctomycetia; order Planctomycetales; family Planctomycetaceae; genus Alienimonas; species Alienimonas californiensis. The sequence continues at coordinate 4,013,490 of NZ_CP036265.1, read as the reverse complement.
TCGTCCCCGGGTCGCCGAACCGCCTCTCCACCCCTCCATCGGCCGCCCAGTTCCCCGGACTGGTGGGATTTCGCTGATTTGTTCCGGCCGGCCCGATTGGCGACGAACCTGACGCGACCGCGGCGGGTAATTTGAGTGAGTCCGCCGCTCGTTGCGACGCCGTCCTGCGCGACGTAACGTCGTGACTGCCTGTGTCCCGCTATTCCGGAGCCCGCCCGTGTCCGCTGCCGCGATCGCCGCTCCCGGGTCGAATCGTTGGGCCGGGCGCAAGGTGCCGCTGGAACTGGTCGCCCTGCCGCCGGTGGAGACGCCCTCGCTGTGGGAGCGGATCGGCACGGCCCCCGCCTGGCTGGTCAGCCTCGCGGTGCACGTGGCGGTGCTGGTGTTCCTGGCCGGCATCACGATCATCGTGCCGACGGACGCCCTCAGGACGATCATCGAAAGCGAGATCACCCCCGAGGACATCGACCAGTTCAAGGTCGATAACGTCCTCACGCCGGAGGTCGGCAACGATAGCTCCGTGAACGTGCTGAGCCCCTCGATGGCGGCCAGCAGCATGGATCGGCCGATCGAGCAGGAGTTCCAGCAGGAGGTCGAAATGGTCCGGTTCGACGCCTCCCTGCCGACCGCGAACGCCGTCGAGGTGCCGAACAACGAGGTGCTGACGACGATGTTCGACGCCGAGGGCATGACCGAAAACACCGGCGGCGTGGAGGGGGCGATCGACGTCCTCACCCGCGAGATCGCCAGCCATCTGCGGGAGAACGAGACGACGGTCGTCTGGATGCTGGACGCCAGCCTGTCGCTGGAGGATCGCCGCAACGCCCTCGCCGAGCGATTCGAGGCCGTCTACGCCCAACTCGGGAACACCGGCGACGTCGATACGAATCACCTGCGGACCGCCGTCGCCACCTTCGGCGAGGGCGTGAACCTGCTGACGACCGAGGCGGTCGTGGACGTCGCCCCGCTGGTCGCCATGATCCGCGAGGTCCCGCCGGACGAGAGCGGCAAAGAGAACGTCTTCACGGCCCTCAAGGCCGTCGGCAGCCAGATGCTGCCCGAACGCACCCGCGAGAAGCGGACGCTGATGTTCGTGATCGTCACCGACGAGAAGGGCGACGACGACGGCGATCTGGAGAACGTCATCGCCCAGTTCAAACGGTACGGGGTGCCCGTGTACGTCGTCGGCAACGCGGCCCCCTTCGGCCGCGATAAGGGCTACGTGACCTACCGGTGGAAAGAGGGCGAGCGGGAGTTCCGGCTGCCCATCCCGGTGGACGCCGGCCCGGAGACGGTGATGCCGGAACGCATCCGCCTCGGTTTCTGGGGCCCCGGCGGGGAGGTCGAGAACGAACGGCTCTCCAGCGGCTACGGCCCCTACGCCCTGACCCGGCTGTGCGTGGAGACCGGGGGGATGTACCTCGTCGCCGACGACACCAATCAGCGGAAGTTCGAGCCGCAGTTGATGCGGTCTTACGGCCCGGACTACCGCCCGATCAAGGACTACACCCGCGACGTGATGGCCAACGGGGCCAAGCGGGCGCTGATCGAAGCCGCTCAGATGAGCACGGCCGAGGAGATCCCCAATCCGCAGCTGGTCTTCGCCGCCGTGGACGACACCCGCCTGCGGCGGGAGATCACCGAGGCCCAGAAGCCGATGGCCGTCGTCAGCTATCGCCTCAGCGCCTTGCAAGCCAAGCTGGAAGCCGGCCTGCCGGATCGGCCGAAGGTCGAGGAACCGCGGTGGCGGGCCGGGTTCGACCTCGCCCTCGGCCGCGTCTACGCCCAGCAGGCCCGGGCGCTGGGCTACAACACCGTCCTCGCCCAGATGAAAAGCGATCCCCTGCCCTTCGAGCGGGAAAACAGCAACGAGTGGATTCTCCGCGGCGCCCCGGAGTCCGACGCCGGCAGCGAGGTCAAAAAGCTGATCCGCCAGAGCAGCGAACTGCTGTCCCGCGTGATCGACGAGCACCCGGGCACCCCGTGGGCCCGCCTCGCCGAGAAGGAACTCGCCACCCCCCTCGGCTGGGAGTGGAGGGAGCGGAATAATGAGGTGCTGCGGGCGGTCGAGAGCGGCGTCTCGCCCGCGGAGGCCGCCAAGATGTTCGCTCCCGAGGAGGAACGGGAACGGATGCGGCGGCAGATGCAGGGTGAGCAGGGCCCCCAGAACGTGCCGAAACTCTAAGCGGGCTCCGTCGGTCGCGGCGGGCGCCCCCGCGTGAACCGCCCGGCCGCCCCTCCCGTTTCGTCCGCCATGCCCCGCCCCGCCGCACAACTGCACGACGCCCCGCAGCACGACGACCCGGCACAGGACGCCCGCGGCGCCGTCGAGACGGTGCAATTCCCCGCGTCGCACAGCCGACCGCTCGTCCCCCCGCCCGCGGAGGCGGTCTCCCTCGCGGCGATCGAGCGGCGATTGGGGGAACTGGTTCGCACCGTGCGCCTCGCCCTCGCCGTGGCGGCGGCCTGGATGATCTGGCAGCTGTTCGGCGACGGCATCGCCTGGCTCGTCACCGCCGGTCTATGGACCGCGGGCGCCTTCGCCCTGATCGCCGTGGGCCTGGGGCTGGGCATGTACTTCTCGCCGCCGTTTCGCCGGGCGGTCGCGGGCGGGACGAAACGGCTGTTCCGCCGGTCGCGGCGGGGGTCGGCCCGGCGTCGGTGACGGGCGATCCCGGCCGGCGCCGTCCGGCCCGCTCGCCCGGCGAGGCTCAGGTCGTTCCCCAGCCCGCTTCGTCGGAGTCGCTGGTTGACCGCCCGGTCGACGCCGCGGAAGGTGAGGGGTGCGATCCTCGCCCCCGGCACCCCGAACGCAGGGGGCGGATCGCGTATCGGCGCCCGGCGCCGCACCCGGCGCTCGGGCCGCTTTCGGATTATCGATCAATGCCTCACCTCGCAGCCCACCGCCGCCCATGTCCGGCTCCATCAACGGCCAGAGCGCCCTCTTCATTGACCTTGAGAACTTCGTGCTGGGGCGGGAGGAGAACTGGCGGCTGGAACAGGACCGCCACCCAGGCGAGGACGCCGACGACTACGACTGCGCCGAGGACCTTCGCGACCTGATCACGTTCGCCACCCGGCTGGCCGGTCCCCGCAGCCTGGCGGTCAAGCGGGCCTACGCGAACTACAACGTCCGCCGGGAGAACCTGAACTCGGAGCGCTGGTGGGACTACTACCTGCAGGGCGTGCCGAACGTGTTGCTGGGGTTGGGGGTGGAGCCGATTCAGGTATTCCGGTTCCCCGGCGGGAAGAACAAGAACGCCAGCGATCTGCGGATGGCGATGGACGCCGCCTCCCTCGCCGCCGAAGCCGGGCCGCACCTCGCCGGGAAGTTCGGCGGCGGGCACTACGGGCAGTTCATCCTCGCCACCAGCGACAGCGACTTCATCCCGCTGAGTCTCGAACTCCGCCGGGCCGGGGCGGAGGTGGTGGTGATCGGCGTGCAGGACAAGACGAAGCCGGTCTTCGAGCGGTTCTGCGATCGGTTCGAGTACTTCGAGGACCTGCGGGCCGCCCGCGATTTGCTGGACGAACGGCAGGCGGAGGAACGGCTCGGCCTGCTGCGGGCCGTCGGCAAACTCGTCGACCGCCACGGTCCGATCCGGGTCGGCAGCGTGCGGACGCTGGTGGAGCACACCAGCCGCGAGACGGCCGGCGACGGGACCGCCGGGGAGCCGATTCAGTTCGACCCGATGCGGTTCGGCTGCGGCAGTTCCGCCGAACTGATCGAACGGCACGGCGAGGACGCCGGGCTGGTGCTGAAACGGATGGGCGGCGTGCAGGTCGTCGCCCGGGCGGAGGAGCCGTCGTCCGCTCCGGTCACGGCGAACGGGTTTCGCCTCAACGGCTCGCCCGGCTCCGACGGCACGCCGGCGGACGCCGCGGAGGGCGTGGTGCGGATCAGCCTGAACGGGCACCGGCCGATCCGGGCGACCCCGGAGCACAGCCCGGCGCTGTACCGGCGGCTGTTGCTCTACGGACACCCCCGCATCGCCCTGGTGCCGGCCGCGGCGTGGCAGGAGATCGCCAGCGCCGTGGTGGCCCGCGTGGCGGCTCAGCAGGAGGGCGACGACCGGCCGCGGATCTATCATCAGGACCTGGTCTCCGACATCACGGAGGTCTGCGCCGAGGCCGGCATCCAGGACGCCGCGGCGAAGGTCCGCAGCGCCCTGTTTCAGATGTTCAAGGCCGGCTGCTTCCTGTGCGACGAGCACGGCCCCCGTCGCGGCCACCGGGACTTCCACTGGTCCCGCCCGGCGGTGCTCGACCCGGCCCTGCCGAGCTACGAGCACGTCCGCGACCGGGTGTGGCGGTTCGTGACGGGCGCCCTCAGCGAGAAGCTGCGGGAGCACGGGATGGACGGGTCGATGCACGTCGGCTTCCTCGCCGAGCTGCTCTGCGGCCCGGACCCCAGCCCGACGGACATGGTCCGCGTCGCCGCCGTCGCCCGGGCCGCCCAGTGCAGCCCGGCGGTGGCCGCATCCCCCTCCGCACGACACGAGCAGAACGGGGACGACGACGACCGCCAGGACGACGACGCGGACGACCGCTCCCCGGAACTGGTCGTCGCCGCCACTGGCGACGAGGACGACTGACCGCGGCGAGTGCGGCCCGCCCGAACGCGAAGCGTCCCGGACCCTGTGCGGGTCCGGGACGCTGCGGTGGCGACGACGGATTGGCGACGGCTCGGCCGGAGCCCGGCTCTGCCGTGTGCGGGTTCAGCCGAACTCGGGGCGGCGGGGGGCGAGTTGTTCCTTCAGGCGGGCGACGATGCTGCTGTGCATCTGGGAGACGCGGCTCTCGGACAGGCCGAGGGTGCCGCCGATCTCCTTCATCGTCAGTTCCTCATAATAATAGAGGATGACGATCAGGCGCTCGTTCCGGTTCAGACCCTTGGTGACCATCTTCATGACGTCCCGCTTCTGGATCCCGCCGGTGGGATCGTCGCTGCGGTCGTCCTCGAGGACGTCGATTTCGGAGACGTCCCGCGAGCCGTCGGTCTCGTACCACTTCTTGTTGAGGGAGACGAGGCCCACGGCGTTCGCCTCGGTCTTGAGCTTGGCGAACTCCTTGGCGTCCAGCTCCATTTTGCGGGCGATTTCGGCGTCCGTGGGCGGCCGGCCGGCTTCGGCCTCGGCGGCTTTGCGGGCGTTCTCCAGCTTGGTCGCTTTGGACCGGACGAGGCGGGGGACCCAGTCCATGCTGCGGAGTTCGTCCAGCATGGCGCCGCGGATGCGGGGCACGCAGTAGGTTTCGAACTTGACGCCGCGATCGAGGTCGAAGGCCTCGATGGCGTCCATCAGGCCGAACACGCCGCTGCTCATGAGGTCGGCGATATCGACGCCGTCCGGCAGCTTTTGCCAGACCTTCTCGGCGTTGTACCGCACCAGGGGCAGGTAGCGTTCCACCAACGTGTTGCGGACCTCCCGGTTGGTTTGGTCGGCTTTGTAGGCCGTCCAGAGGGCCGCCGTTTCCTCAGGGCCCAGGGCGCTGTTTTCAGTGCGGGAGGTCAATCCTCGCAGGCCAGTCGTCCGTAACGCCATCGACCGCTCCGTGGTCTAAAAGTTCCGGGTTCGCCGGGGTCCGTCCCCGGCGAGTCAGGTGGTGTCGCCTCAGGCGGCCGCGGGGGCCGCCTTGCTCCGTGTCGCCGCAGTCCGAGTCGCCGCGTTCCGTGTCGCCGCAGTCCGTGTCGCCGTGTTCGCAATCTCTTTCTCGGGGGACTGAGATCCCCCGCTCGCCTCGTCCGCGTCCAACTCGCGTTGGGCCACTTCCGTGGCGAGGCGTCCGCAGGCGCCGCCGGCGACCAGTCCCGGGAGGTACCCGAAGGCCGCCGCCAGCAGAGCCGAGACGAGGGCGGCGTTCGCGTCGGTTCCCCGGGCCGCGTCCCGCAGGACGCTCGCCACGAACACCACCGTCGCCAGCCGCACGCCAAAGGCCGCCGCCACGTCGTTCTCCCCGTGCGTCCGTCGTGGTGGGCCAGAGGCCGGACGACGTCCAGCAAGGCTCCGCGCGGACCGTTCCCGCGGACCCCGCTGGTATCGTCACCGGGGGGTCCGCCGCTTGAGCAAAGTTCGACCGGCCGTCACGGCCGCCCGAACCGTGCGGTTATGAAACCCCCTCCCAGGTCCGTGCGGAGCGAACCGACCGGCCGCCGGGGGCGGCATCGGTCAGGAGGGGTTCCCAGTCGCCGAGGCAGGCCGCGGCGAGATTCGCCGGGGTCGCTTCGCAAAGGTCGTCCGGCACGTCCTGCCCGAAGGTCAGCGTGCTGACCGGGGCGGGCGGGGCGGTCCGCAGCAGTTCGACCGCCGCCCCGGCGCCCTCGGCCTCGTCCAGTTTGGAGAGCACCAGGGAGGCCGGCCGCAGCCGCCCGTACCGCAGGGCCGCCCGCAGCAGCGCCCGTTCGCCGGCCGCCACGGAGAGCACCAGATGAGCCTCCACCCTGGCGCCGTCCGGGGCGGAGGCGGACAGCAGGGCGGCCAGTTCGGACAGGTGGGCGTCGTCCCGCGGCGCCCGGCCGGCGGTGTCGATGAGGACCACGTCGCAGCCGCGGAGCTTGGACAGAGCCCTCGTGAGGGCGGCGGCGTCGGCGGCGACCTCGAAGGGCGCCGCGAGGATGCGGGCGTAGGTGGCGAGTTGCTCGACCGCCCCGATGCGGTAGGTGTCCGCGGTGACCAGGCCCACCTTGCGGCCGCTACGGAGGCTCAGGCGGGCGGCGAGTTTGGCGAGGGTCGTTGTCTTGCCCACGCCGGTCGGGCCGACGAAGGCGGCGACGGTCCGGCGGTGGGGGTTCGACGCGATCCCGCCGCAGATCGGCAGGTCCTCGGCCAGCACGGCGGCCACGTCGGCCAGCGGGGCGTCGCCGAGGTTGTCCACGTAGTACTGGGCGGAGGCCGGGGCGAAGTCGCGGGCCGTCAGCCGGGCGAACAGCGCCCGCTGGGACGCCGGCGGGGCGGTCGGCAGGGCGCCGGTGCGGGTCAGTTCCCGCACGATGTTCGCGGCGTGAGCCGTCCGCGGGTCCAGCTTCTCCGAGGGCTGACGCCCCCGGCTCGCCGACGAGACGGTCGCCTCGGCGGTCACCTCGACCTCCCGCTTCGCCCCGGGCAGCGTGCGGCTGCTCAGCAGGGCGGCGTCGGGGCCGAACTCGTCCCGCACCCGGCGGAGGGCGTCCCGCATGGTGGCGGCACGGAAGGTGCGAATCTCACTCATCGGGGTTCTCGCGGACGGGGGAAGGAGGAGAGGGAGGGGTGACGGGGGAGGAGGGAGGAGTCAGAGCGTCAGGCGAAGGCGGCCAGCGGCGACTTCGGCGGCGGGGGCGAGCCGGGGGCCTGCGTGCCGGGGGCGGGCGGCCCCTTCGGACCGGACCGCAGGCTCTCCGCGGCGAGTTGGCCGTGGACCTCGAGGTTCGTGTCGCGGGTCACTTCCGTCAGGCTCATCACCGTCAGCTTCGGCAGCTTGTCGCGGACGATCTCCCGCAGTCCCAGCCGGACCTGCGGGCCGACCAGCACGACCGGGGCGTGCCCGGCGGCGGTCAGCTTGTTCAGTTCGTTCTTCAGGCCCCGCACCACCGCGTCGCGGACGAGCGGCGGGAGGGTCAGGACGAAGCCGCCCTCGCGGAACTCGCTCTTGCTGGCGATCAGTTCCTCGGCGGCCGGGTCGAGGGAGACCACGTGCAGCACGCCGCTGTCGTCGCGGTGCAGCTCGCAGAGGGTGCGGGCCAGGGCGTGACGGGCACATTCGGTGAGGAAGTGCGGGTCCTTGGTGCGGCCGGCGTGGTCGGCGAGGGCTTCGAGGATCGCTTCCAGGTCCCGCACCGGCACCCGCTCCCGCAGGAGGTTCGCCAGCACGGCCTGCACCTGGCCGGCCCGCAGCAGGTCCGGCACGACCTCGCCCACCAGTTCCGGGCAGCGTTCCTTGAGGTGATCCAGCAGACCGTGCACCTGGGTGCGGGTCAGCAGTTCGGCGGCGTGATCGCGGACGATCTCGGTCAGGTGGGTGACGACCACCGCGGCCGGCTCGACGACGTGGTAGCCCATGAGGGCGGCCCGTTCGGCGGCGGTCGGGTCGACCCACACGGCCGGGCGGCCGAAGGCGGGATCGACGGTCGGCATCCCCGGGGGCGACCCGCTGGCGGAGCCGGTGTCCACCGCGAGCTTCGCGTTGGCGTGGCACTCGCCGGTGGCGATCACCACGCCCCGGATCTTCACCCGGTAGCTGTTCGGGTCCATCGTCGGCACGTCCCGGAACCGCACCTTCGGCAGGATCACGCCCAGTTCCCCGGCGATGTTCCGCCGCACCTTCGCCACCCGGTCCAGCAGGTCGCCGCCCGCGGTGGGATCGACCAGCTTGAGCAGGTTCACGCCCAGTTCCAGGGCCAGCGGTTCGACTTCCAGTTCGTCCTCGGGCTTGCGTTCCGGGGCCTTGCCGTCGGCCTTGCCCTCTTTCTTGGAGGGGGAGTCGACGGCGTCGGCGTCGGCGTCCGCCTTGGCGTCCACGTCCTTCTTCCCGCCCAACGTCCAACCGACGATCCCGCAGACGGCGGCGAGGCTCAGCAGCGGGGCCTTGGGCAGGCCGGTGAAGGCCAGGGCCACCAGGAAGCCGCCCGCCAGGATCATGCTCTCGCGGTAGCGGAACAGCTGGGTGATGATCTCCGTCGGCAGGTGCGTGCTGTTGCTGGACCGCGTGACGATCAGGCCCGCCGCCAGCGAGATCAGGAAGGCCGGCACCTGCGAGACCAGCCCGTCGCCGATCGTCAGCGTGGTGAAGACCGTCGCCGCCGTGCCGACCGCCATGCCCTCTTCAATCACGCCGACGTACAGCCCGCCGGCGATGTTGATGCAGGTGATGACGATGCCCGCGATCGCGTCTCCGCGGACGAACTTGCCGGCGCCGTCCATGGCCCCGTAGAAGTCCGCCTGGCTGGTCACGTCGTCGCGGCGTCTCTTGGCTTCGGCCTGGTCGATCAGGCCGGCGGAGAGGTCCGCGTCGATCGCCATCTGCTTGCCCGGCATCCCGTCCAGGGCGAACCGGGCGGCGACTTCGCCGACGCGGGTGGCGCCCTTCGTGATGACCAGGAACTGGATCGCCACGAGGATCACGAACAGGATCAGCCCGATCGCCAGGTTGTCGCCGGAGACGAAGGCCCCGAAGGCCTCGATCACCCCGCCGGCGGCCCCGGTGCCGTCTTCGGCGGCCCGGGACAGGATCAGCCGGGTGCTGGCGACGTTCAGGACCAGACGGCTCAGCGTGGTGCCCAGCAGCACGGCCGGGAACACGCTGAACTCCAGCGGCCGGCGGACGTAGACCGTCACCAGCAGGATGACGGTGGCGAGGGTGACGTTCGCCGCCAGCATCAGGTCGAGAATCGCCGCCGGCAGCGGCACGATGATGACCAGCACCGCCCCGCAGAGCAGCACCGGAAACAGCAGCGCCCGTCCGCTCGCCACCGCCCCGCCCAACGCCCCGCCCGCCGCGAACGGCGAAGAACCGGCGGCAGGGAGGGACGCGGCGGGCATACCGGGGGCGGCGACCCTTGCGGGGTCGTTTCGAAGCGAACGAGTTGGGGTGGAGAGTCGCGTCCGCCGGCGTGACCGGCGGAGGGAGTGACGACGGGCGGGGGTGTAGTTCGTGCCTGCTTCCGCCGTCCAGACTTGCAAACCGGAATTGTAAACCTTGCCCTCAAGATTCGCCGAACCCCTGCCCCGCAAGGCCCGGCGGCCCGAGCGAGCGGCGGGAAGTTCGTCCCCCCGACGTCAGCGCCGAAGCGGTGCGGGGAAAGGGGCGGGGGGGGGTCCGTGCGGACACGACCCGTCCCGGATCGGGGTCTTGGGGGGGAGGTCGATTCCCGGCCGCCCCCCCTTCCCGATCTCCGAACCCCAACCCGCCCCCAACCGTTGAACGCCATTTCCCCTTCCCGGCTCCCCGCCTCTGTCGTCGACGACGGCCCCTCCCGCGACGAGATGGCCGAACGCGGGTTCCTCGGCAGCGTGCTGCTGACCGGCACGCTGCCGACCGACGAATCCGCGAACCTCACCGCCGAGGACTTCTTCTCCGACCGCAACACCGCCGTCTTCCAGAGCCTGCACCGGGTGGCGAAGGCCGGTCGGCGGATCGACCTCGTCACCGTCGCCGACGACCTCGTCCGCTCGAACCAGTTGGAGGCCGCCGGCGGCCTGTTGCATCTCGACACCCTGTTGGAAGAAACGCCCCACCCCGCCCACGGCCGGGAGTACGCCGCGATCCTGCGGGAGCACAGCCGCCGCCGGGCCGCCCGCTATATCCTCGCGGAGCATCAGGGCGACGACCCGGACGCCCTCGCCGCCGCCCTCGCCAAGGTCGCCGCCCGCTTCCCCCCGCTGGCCGGCTCCGCGGACCGCAGCGGGGAGCTGACCCTGCGGATGCTCTGCGACGTGCCCCGCCGCCCGGTGCGGTGGCTCTGGCCGGACCGGCTGGCGGTCGGCAAGCTGAACCTGCTCGCCGGGGAGCCGGACCGCGGGAAGAGCTTTTTGACCTGTGATCTGGCCGCCCGCGTCACCCGCGGCCTGCCGTGGCCGGACGGACGCGGTCACGCCCCGCTCGGCACGGCGTTGATGTTGAACGCCGAGGACGCCGCCGACGACACGCTCGGCCCCCGCTTCGACGCCGCCGGCGGCGACCCGTCCCGGCTGGCGGTGCTGGAGGCGGTTCGAGACCCCGGCCGCCCCGAACGCACCTTCGACCTCTCCCGCGACCTGCCCCGCCTGGACGCCGCCCTCGACCGCCTGGCCGCCCTGCACCCCGACGGCACGGCCCCGCCGCGGCTGGTGGTGATCGACCCGCGGGGCGCCTACATGGGCGGCTCCGACAGCTACAAGGACGCCGAGGTTCGCGGCCTGCTCGCCCCGCTGGCCCGCCTCGCCGAACGCCGAGACGTGGCGGTGATTTTGGTGTGCCACCTGAACAAGGGGAACCACGGCGGCACCCCGCTGAGCCGCATCACCGGCAGCGGCGGCATCGGGGCCGCCGCCCGCTGTGCCTGGCTGGCCGGTTCCGATCCGGACGCCCCCGCGGAACTCGGCCGCCCCCCGCGGCGGTTGCTGGTGAGCCTGAAGAACAACCTCGCCGCCAACGCCGGCGGTCTGGCCTACCGCATCAGCGGCGCCGACCCGGACGCTGCATGGGGTGAGGAGGGAGGAGTGAGGGGTGATGAGGGAGGGGATTGCCGCGACGCCGATCCGCTCCCCGACCAGCCGGGCTTCGAGGGGGCGAACTTCGCCGGCTCCTCCTCCCCCCTCCCTCATGCCCCCTCCCCCGATCCCGCCCCGCCGCGGGTCTGGTGGGACCCGACCCCGGTGGAAACGACCGCCGCCGCGGTGCTGTCCGCCGGCTCCTCCGCCGACCGCGGCCCGACGGAGGACGAGAACGAGCGCTGCGAAACCTGGCTCCGGGCCGAACTGCTGAGCCACGGCGGCGCCGCCCCCAGCAGCGCCGTCGCCGACGCCGCCCGGGAAGCGGGGTTCACGGAGAAGCAGGTTCGCCGGGCTCGCACGGTGCTGGGCGTGCGGGCCGCGAAGGCCGGTTTCGACAGCGGCTGGACGCTCTCCCTGCCTGACGTCGCCTCCGAGGACTGACCCCAAACCTGCGAAGACGCCCAAGGCGCCCTCCCCCCGGACGGGGCGTCTTGGGCGTCTTGGGCGACATCGGCGGGCGGGAGGTTGCCCGGGGGACGGTTCGGTAGAGTGACCCGGTTCGCTGTCGGTTCTCCCCCGCTTCCCACGGACGAGATTCCTGATGATCGCTTTCCCGCTGACCGTGCTTCTGGCCCTTCCCGGTCCCGTCGCGGACGACGCGACGGGCGCCGACGGGGCGAAACGAACGTCGCTGGCCGCGGCGGTCGACCAGTTCAACGAGGAGGCCGCCGAGAGTCCGATCGGTAAGACGCAACCCCCGCTGACGACCGACGAAGTCGTCGCCGCGATCCGCAGTTGGATGCCGAAGTACGGGCCGGCCGTCAGCGACGAACGCTACCGGCAGTATTTGCAAATCGCCGAAACCGGCGTGCTCCCCCCGGGGGCGAGACTTCACAGCAACACGACGCATTACATCGGCGGCTACGCCATCACGGTGTGGTGGGCGGATTTAGGGATCTACGACCCTGACGGCGGCGGCTACAACTTTCGCATCCGCGACCAGAAGCTCTCCTCCCGGAAGCTCACCGAGAAAGAACTCGCCGATTTGGAGCGAAGGGGGGACCGATCCCGGCCGCGGGCGCCCGACCGCGACGCCGCCCCGGTCGACTGACGATCCGACCGCCCTCGAAGACGCCCAAGACGCCCAAGACGCCCCCTCCCCGAGGCCGGGCGCCTTGGGCGTCTTCGCCGCCCGTGAGTCGCCCGTTCGCACCCCCTCAGCGGACTGACGTCCCCCGCTCGCCTCCTCCCTCCCCCTTCCCGCCGGTCGGGCTTGAACCGCGGCGGAGCGGGCGGTGTCTTGGGGGCGGGGGGTTCTCGCCGTCGGGAGTGCGTGCGTGGTTCAGATCGTGCCGTGGGCGGCGGAATGGGCGCCGGCCTTCGAAACGCTCAATCGGGAGTGGTTGGAGCGGGATTTCTCCGTGGAACCGCTGGACGAAGCCCTGTTCGCCGATCCGGTCGGGCGGATTCTGGAGCCCGGCGGGGCGATCTGGTTCGCTCTGGAAGAGGGCCGGGCCGTGGGGACGGTCGCCGCGATCCGCGGGGGGCCGCTCGTCTTCGAAATGGCGAAGATGGCCGTCGCCCCGGCCGCTCAGGGTCGGGGCGTCGGGCGGGCGTTGGCCGAGGCCGTCATCGCCCACGCGACCGCCGCCGGGGCCGACCGCGTCCGCTTGCTGACCGACACCAAGCTGGCCGCCGCCGTGCGGTTGTACGAACGCCTCGGCTTCCGCCGCGTCGCCGGCGCCGGCGTGACCGGCTACGCCCGCGGCGACGTGCAGATGGAACTCGCCCTGCCCCCCGGCGAGCGGGGGACGTCAGTCCCCCGAGGCGTGAACAAGGCGGCGTGAGCGGGGCGGCGTGAGCGGGGCGGCGTGAACAGGGCACTGCGTTGACGGGCCGGGGGCGGGGTCGCAGCATTGGGGCTCGCCGCGGGGCGGTTCCCTTCCATTCCTCCTCGGAGCGTTCGTCATGCCGCGTCGGATCGCCGGGGAACGGACCGCTCTGGGCGGCGCCGTGCGGGTGGCGGCGGCGACGGCGGCGTTCGCGGCGGTGCACAGCCTGCTGGCCTCGCGGACCGTCAAGCGGGCTGTCGGGCGGGCCGTGGGGGAGCGGAACCGGGCCGGGCTGTACCGCGTGCTGTTCAACGGGTCGGCCGTGGCGGGGGCGGGGCTGATCGCCGTGGTCGCCGTGCGGGCGCCGGGGCGGGAGCTGTACCACGTCCGCGGCCCGCAGGCCGGGGCGCTGCGGGTCGGGCAACTGGGGGGCACGCTGTTCGCCCTGGCGGCGCTGCGGCAGGTGGGGGTGACGCGGTTTCTCGGTCTGCCCAGCGCCGCGGCGTGGCTGGCCGGGGGGCCGGTGCCGGAGCCGCCGGAGGGTCAGGGGCCGGCGCTGGACGCGGTCGGGCTCCGCCGGGCCGCGGGGCCGTTCGCCTGGAGCCGGCACCCGTTGAACCTCGCCCCGCTGCCGATCCTGTGGCTGAACCCGCGGATGACGACGAACCTCGCCGCCTTCAACGCCGCGACCACGCTCTACCTCGTCGTCGGCTCCCTGCACGAGGAAGCCCGCCTCCGCGAGGCCTACGGCGACCGCTACGTCGCCTACCAGCACAGCGGCGTGCCCTACTACCTCCCGGCGTCCCGGGCGGACGCGACCGAGCCGGTTTCGGCGGCGCTGGGGGAGGAGTGAGGGGGGAGGAGTGAGGGGCGACGCCGGCGGGGGGCGGGAGCCCGCTGAACGGCCCGGAGTTCGGCCGCTCGCCGGCCCGCTTCGCTTGAACGCGGCGGCGGGCGGGCGGCATCCTCTGCCGGCCGGGGCGGCGGGTGGGCGCCCCAGGTTCATTACACCTCGGGGAGACCACGATGCCCTTCGACGACGACGCTGGGTTCATGATGGGCGGCGTGCCGGAGATCGTCGTGCTCGGGCTCTGGTCGGCCGTGCCGGCGGCGATCGGGTGGCGGTGGGCGGCGGGGCGCTCGACGGCGGGGCGGGTCTCGCTCGCCTGCATCCTCGTCCTGACCGGGTGGCTCGGTCTGTTCGTGCTCTGGCTGCTTGGCATCCCCGGGCGGGACGATCCGCCCGCCGATCCGCCCGGCTCAGCAGGCTAACGCCCCCCGCTCCGGCCCGCGTTGCGTGGGGCGGCGGGTCGCGGCGACGATGGCGGCGCTCGCCCCCCCGCCGAAGGTTCCCCCGCCGTGTTCGTCTCCCGTCGCTGTCTGCTCGCGGCCCTCGCCGGGCTGCTGTCGTTCGCCCCGGCCGCGGTCGCTCAGGAGACGACCGAGGCACGGACCCCGCCGCTGCGGGCCCTCATCGTCGACGGGCAGAACAACCACACCGACTGGCCGCTCATCACGGTGATGATGAAGCAGTACCTGGAGGAGACCGGGCTGTTCACGGTCGACGTGGCCCGCACCCGGTTCACCTGGCGGGGCGACAAACGGGCCGAGTGGCTGCCGCGGGCCGGGGCCGGGGAGTCCGTCGATCTGCCCCAGCCGAAGGCCGACCCG